>CAZZVG010000521.1:0-5241 GCA_964657295.1 Iningainema sp.
CATCTCCCCATTAGCAAGGCACGTTTTGGGGGGAATCTTCCCCCCAAAAGCTGCCGCGCCAGTGTGGCTACCTGTTTCGGTTTTCCTCTGATTGCGCCCTGTTTCCAGCTTTACTCGCTCCGGATTCCGAGCCTACTCGGTATGGACAGATAGTCCGTCAACTGTCTCCTCAGTGGTAGGGTTTTCACCTACATCTCTCAGTCAGTTATAAACATTTTGGAGGGAGAACCTCCGCGTGTTCACTCAAGGTTATATGTTTCCATTTTTACCTTGAAACGAATCGCACAGCCGAGATCCGTGTAAAAAACTGCATTCCGGGTCTGGAAACGCTTACTATTTATAGCTTGTAGCGATTTTTAAGTAAGATTGACAGTAACCTCCAGTTTTTGCGTATGTATCGCTACAAACACAGAAGTGTTTATTAACTTTATTAACGGTTTTTACTGCGCGATCGCCATATCCTCGGTTACACAGAATTGGCTGAAACTCTTGTATCTAGAGGATTACAGTCTCTTGCATGAGAATTAAACTAAACAGTATCAGGACTTACGCATTGACAAATTAGACAAAAAATGCAATAAGAGAAATCAGGCAAAAACGGGCGATCGCTAATCACTAGGGGACTGGAAAGAGGGATAATTTAAGTCCGGAGCGTATTTAGGGTTCAGACAATCAGATCGACTACCAAGCCATCCACCGCCAAGTGTGACCTCAACACTTATACTCTTTTTTTACTGGCAGAATCAAAGTATCCAGGATGCACACGTTTAGCAGAAATCATGGAAGATCTATCTCATGATAGTGTCAACAGATTCTTGCTACGTGAGCAGTATGATCCCAAAGATTTATTTGATGAAGTTAAACTGTATATTAATTTAGTGGGTGGCACATTAAGTGGAGACGATACGGTAATTGATAAACCTCACAGTGACCCAAAATTAACAGAATTGATTGGTTACTATTATTCCGGAAGGCACCATCGTACAGTTAAAGGAATTCAGTTAATTACCTTGTATTACACCGATTTATCGGGTAAATCTGTACCTGTAAATTATCGCATTTATAACAAACAAGAAGGTCAGACAAAAAATGATTATTTACGAGAAATGATTATTGAGGTTTTGGATTGGGGTTTAAAGCCTAAAACAGTGACAAAGTAGCGCTTGGTATTCCAGTCAGAAAAACCTGAAATTCTTGAAAGACAAGGAATTAGGGTTTTTAACTGGTATAGCAAAAAATCGCTCATGTTCAGTCGATGGTAAAAATTTTACCCAGGTTCAAAATCTAGAAATTCCAGAAGCTGGGTTAATAGTGTATCTAAAAAAGTTTGGACAAGTGAAAGTATTTCGGAGAAATTTCAAAAACGAAGTTCAGCGATATTACATCATGTATGTACCTGACCAAGATGCACTATTTTTAGTTTCTCTGACGGAGTTTAAAGAATTGCATTCAATTCATTGGGGAATTGAATGTTACCATCGAGCCCTGATCGCAAGTGTGTGGAATTGAACGATTTATGGTGAGAACATCTGAGGCAATCAGAACTCACTTTTTTAGTGCTATCCGCGCCTTTACGCAACTAGAATTAATGCGAACCGAAGAGTTAATTGAAAACTGGTACGAAGTCCAGAGAAATTTGTCTCTTCAAGTAGCTCGCGACTTCATCCTAGAACAGCTAGCACAGAAATGTGGCTTAAATGCACATCGCGATATTTCTGTCAATGCGTAAGTTCTGTAATTGTTTCTTCCTACTTTTTCTTTGTGCTAGATTTGAACCGGGATAGCAACAAAGTCACAAAGCTGTGGTTCGGGTTCTGTATACCCGACTGGTGCGCCAACCTCTGGTAACAGCGTATACCGCCCAGTGCTTTCAACTATTTCACCTTGAAAGTTAGCTCATTTGGTAGAGCGGTCGGTGTATCGCCGATTGGTTATAGGTTCGATTCCTATACTTTCAAACAAACACCCTCGCCTTGGGTACGGGCACCTTGTTTGGGACAAGGCAAATTAGTATTGGGAAAAAACCCAATGCAGGTAAAGTAGTATTGGGAAAAAACCCAATGCAAAATAACTTCATTTGTGTTGACTACTCTGTCATGCAGGTGTTTTGTAACAGTAAAGGAGCTAGCGCAACTGAATCTCTCCCTAACTTGAGTATGTCCTTCGTTTTCTACATCCGGTTTCTCTACGGGGATTCTGGATTGGCAAGCCGAACGGCATATTTGAGGGCTGTTTTCTTTTTTTTGGATTGCCCAAGGGTAGTCTATTGAAGAGTTGCAGCACTCTTAATCCAGTTTTGGAGAAGCTTTTGCCCGCATCTGAACTGTAAACACCTGCACTGGCAGAGTAAAAAAATATGTTGTATTATGTATGTTACAGGTAGGTGAAAATTCTCTTACCAACAAAATAAACGTATTACTAAATTTTCGTCACCAAAGTTATAAATGTTTTTATCAAATATTCTCCGCTGGTTGCGCTTTCCTAAAATATCTATGTGGAAAACCTTTTATATTAAACCTAACGAAATTGGAATCTTATATCACCGCAGCGACTTTAAGAAAATTTTGCAGCCTGGTACATATACTTATTTTGGTTGGCATTGGCAAGTAAAAACCTATGACCTCAACCAACCAGAAGCTGAGATTGAAAACCTAGAACTGTTGTTGCGAAATCACTCGGCAGAATTACAACAATATATATTGATTGTCAGAACCGCATTCAATCAAGCTGCTTTAGTACGCCTGGGTCAGAATTGGATAAGTGTTGTACCAAATCAATTACGAGCTTTTTGGCGTGGTTTTATTGAGGTGGAATCTTATCTGTTCAACTTGGAAGACAGCTTGGAATTGCCGACAGAATTTGTGCAGCAAGTGCGTCCAGTTGCCTTGCATGGACTAAAAAAGTTCCAAATCTCAGAGTATGAGATTGGTTTGCTGTACGTGCAAAATAATTTTGTCCGACCTTTAGAACCTGGAGAGTATGCTTTTTGGTCTATCGATAGGGATGTTACAGTACGGACTCTCAGCCGTATTGTGCCTAACCCAGACTTTCCTCTGGAAGATGTACTAATTGAAAAACATCCCAACTTTGTTGCTGCCTACTGTGAAACAGTGCAATTACTGAGTCAGCAAGTTGCAATTGTGCGGTATCGGGGTAAAGTGATTTCTATTTTGCCACCCACAAGCCGCAAGCTGTTTTGGCAGGGTGTTGAAGTGGAAGTTATCGACATCAGCACCGATGCCAAGTTACAGTCTCCCTTAGTGGCTGAGTTGGTTTCGGGTTCGCAAGAAGTTTTATTGCTTAGTCGAAACTGTTTGCATATTCGAGAAGTACCCGCGCAGCACGTTGGACTGCTGTACGTTAACCAAGAGTTTCAAGCACAACTTCAGCCTGGAGTACATGCTTGGTGGTTGTTCGGACGCTCTTTTCAAACCGAAACAATCGACCTCCGACTGCAAAGTATGGAAGTATCCGGTCAAGACATCCTCTCCAAAGATAAAGTACCTCTGCGCTTGAATTTGACTGCTGGGTTCCGCATCCAAGACCCATTGAGGGCAAAAAACGGGTTGTCTGACATTTCTGGTTTCTTGTACAAAGAGTTACAGTTTGCTTTACGTGGTGCAGTTGGCGAACAAAGCTTGGATTCGTTGTTAGAGGATAAAGGCGCAATTGATAGAAATATATCTGAATATATTCGTCAGAAAGCCGCAGATTATGGAATTGAAGTAGATTCTGTAGGGGTTAAAGATATTATTTTACCTGGCGAGATTAAAACTATCTTGAGCAAGGTAGTCGAGGCAGAAAAAACCGCTCAAGCAAACGTAGTCAGACGTAGAGAAGAAACCGCCGCCACCCGCAGTATGTTGAACACTGCAAAAGTGATGGAGGATAACCCTGTCGCATTACGTTTGAAGGAACTCGAAATTTTAGAGCGGATTGCGGAAAGGATTGACAAAATTCAAGTTAATGGGAGTTTGGATAGTATTTTGACTGACTTGATTCATATTAATCGGCAGTCAGCACCCACGGCTTGAAGCCGTGGGATCGACGGCGAGGAAATACACTCCGCGATCGCACTGCTTACAAAAGGCAGATCTCACACGGCGATTCACGCAGCTAGCACTAGAATTCATTGCCCTAGTACAAGACGGCGGAAAGGGCGCAACCACCCCAATACTGCTCGGTTAAGCAAAGAAGATCTGAACATCCCCCCTTAAAAAGTTCTGCTTGATTCTTCTAAACCCCCTTTTTAAGGGGGTCGCCGCAGGCGGGGGGATCGATGATTAACGTGAAACTCGTCTTAAGCGAGTAGTATTGGCAACCACCCAACTTGCCCTAAGCCTAGCGGCATACTGCGCGAAACGGACTGAAGTCGGGGCTTGCAAGACAGATTTTGAAAGTTTATTTACCTACACTTACTTTGTTTGTTAGAAGATTATTTATTTCTCTAAAAGCAATGGGTATTATTGATAATGATGAGATGCCTTTAGGTGAAACTAGGGGCGGTAACAGTACTATTCGGTTAAGGATTTGTAGTGGGAATTAAATCGGTGTAGAGACGCGAAATTTCGCGTCTCTACATAAGTTGACGGTTGATAATTTATCTTAACCGAGCAGTATTAGGGGCGGTGACAGAAAAAGTAAAAATAATCAGGATGAGTAAAAATGAAAACCGAACAAGAAAGAAAAGAAACAATTGAAGCTATTGACGTGCTGTTAAACCAAGCATACGACAGTGTTTTAGATGAAATACTCGCGTATTTAAAAAGAATTGATGATATAGAAGATGAGGAAGATATACAAGCTATTAAAGAAGCTAGAGAAGATAGACGCATCAATGGTACTGTGTCGTGGGATGAATATAAAGGATATAACAGAGAAACCGCGTAATGTATCAAATCGAATTTACTAAAGGTGCTACAAAACAACTAAATAAACTACCAACCAACATTAAAGAACGCATCGATATAATAATTTTAGATTTGGCTACAGAACCGCGTCCAGACGGAGTTAAAAAATTAAAAGTTGATGAAAATTCTTATCGTATTCGAGTAGGAGATTACCGCGTAATTTACGAAATATATGATGATATTTTGTTAATAAGTGTAGTAAAAGTAGGGCATCGAAGTAAAATTTATAAAGACGAAACTTGACCGTATTGTATCACCCAGGTTCCCAGAACTTACCTTACAGCTATTTTCTGTTTATTGAACCACAGATTGCCGTAGAGGCACGGCACTG
>CAZZVG010000522.1:0-5241 GCA_964657295.1 Iningainema sp.
CCAATAAGGGCGTAGCGTTCCCCAGTTGCGTCACTTACCCCCCTGAACGGATACGGAGAAGCACTAAATAACCTTAGATTTGCCGAACATATTTGGGAATCGGATTTCATGGCTAGTTCTGGTTTTTATACTAATAGAATTCAGTATTCCCAAATGATAGAACTTTTCAAAGAAGCTGGATTTAACGTTCAATTAATTAAAATGAGTCGTTGGGATAAACTACCGACACCTAGAGAAAAAATATGCAAACAATTTGCAAACCTTTCTGATGAGGAGCTTTGCATATCTACATTTTCTGTAGTTTTAAAACCAGACTAAAGAATAACTCCAATAATCATAATCGTGCCACAAGTTTTTAATTTTTTGCTAATTCACTTAGAGAATACTTGAAATGTTTCAAACACGAAAAAGCAGAATATTTCTTATTTTTAAAAATCTGAGGTATATTAATGCATTCAAGATTATCATAAGTGGATTAGTAACTTTTTTAGTGATTTTTGTTTGGAATATTAAAGTAACTAATAACTCATTAGTTACTCCTGGTATATGGGTGGCTTCAAGTTTAGAAAGGATAGGGAAAACAGACCCACCAGGAAGTACAACCCGCATTGAGCTTTACGCAGCTCGTGGGGAATATGAACCATTTCAGGTGGTAATTCAAGCACCCCACAGTGGTCTTGCAAACGTGAACGTTTCAGTCTCGGACTTGTATGGTTCAAACAATCAGGTAATTCCGAAGACGAATCTTAAGCTCTACCGAGAACATTACGTTTATGTCAGTCGTTCTAGTCCCAATTTACAAGGAAGTATCAACAAGTCACTAGGTTCCGGATGGTATCCTGATGGACTAATTCCGTTTGTAGATCCTGTAACTCAAAACCATCCAACAAAAGCTGAGTTAAAAGCGGTTCCGTTTGACCTTAATACTAAACAAAACCAGCCCATTTGGGTCGATGTGTTTGTGCCTCGCAATGTCAAAGCTGGTCAATATAAAGGTACTTTTACTGTTACAAGCGAGCAAGGAAAAGCCGAAGGCAAAATACTCTTGACAGTTTGGAATTTCGAGTTGCCGCTAAAGCCGTCGCTTAATTCTTCTTTTGCAATCTGGACAGCAAAAACTAAGAGTGCTAACGAGGAACTCCTCAAACACAAGCTCATGCCCAGAGATATAAGGCTGGAGGATGAACGTGAGTTTATTGATAAGTGGGGGCTGGCTTCTGAGTACCTTGGTTACGGGAGCGGAGCTGATATCAGTACTTGTCAGATGAGTCCAGCTCCTTCACAGAAGGATATTCAGGCTGCTGCTACACAGCATCAGTCAACAATCCTACTATACAACCAAACTGCTGACGAGATTGATCGTTGTCCAGGTCTTTACAAACCGATGAAGCAGTGGGCGCAGAATCTGCACTCATCTGAAATTGCTAATCTTGTCACGATGACACCAGTACCTGAGCTTTATGACGACGGTTCGGGAACCGGACGTTCTGCTGTGGACATCTGGGTACTACTCCCAAAAATGTATGATGCGGCTCCTAACAGAGTATCTGAGGTACTTCAAAAGGGAGACAAAGTCTGGTCTTACAACGCTCTGGTACAAGATGAGTATTCTCCAAAATGGGAGATAGACTTCGAGCCAATAAACTTTAGAATTCAGCCTGGTTTCATCAGCCAGAGTCTTGGACTAACAGGAATATTATACTGGCAAGTTGACCTATGGACGAAAGACCCTTGGAATGACGTTCAAACCTACTCCTCTAAGGACCACGATTATCCTGGTGAAGGAATGCTCGTGTATCCAGGCAAACAGGTAGGTATAAACGGAGTTGCGCCTTCCATGCGGCTCAAGTGGTTGAGGGAAGGGGTAGAGGATTATGAATACATAGAGATACTCAAACGTTTAGGGCGTAAGGAACGGGCACTCGAATTAGCCCAGAAGGTTGGTCGTGATTGGAGGAACTGGACGCACGATCCAAAAGTTCTTGACTCGGTTCGACAACAATTGGGGGAGGAAATAGATCGCATAGCTTCCCGGTAGGACACTAATTGTCCTGTATAAAAGTTATTAGCTATAAAAGTAAATTAGTAGAACTACTTAAAAATGAATAAAGAGTATTCATTTGTTTCGCTGGATTCCAGTAACTTAAATGATAAAAAATCCTCACCACCCACTGTTTGGCATGTTGGTGGAGAAGATATACGTCTTCGCATTCCTCTGCTTCTAGCACTTCGGGAGAGAGGCTTTAATGTTGGGGCTGTCGGATCTGAAGATGGAAATGCCTTTGCAGATTGTAATATTCCATATTTTCGATATACTCTGGAACGGGGAATCAATCCATTGGCAGATCTACGCACTCGTACCCAACTTTTCGATTTATTGAGTAAGCACAAACCGGACATTGTTCATGGCTTTGATACTAAGCCAGCTATAATATCGCCACTTGTAGCAAAGAAGGCGGGAATTCCAGGACGAGTGCGTACAATAACAGGAATGGGATACGTCTTTTCTTCTACCTCTACCTTGGCACTTGCACTTAGACCAATATATCACTACCTCCAGCGACGGGCTTCTACAGCTACAGGAATTACAGTATTTCAAAATCCTGACGATCGAGAATATTTCCACAAACACAGGATGGTGCAGGATGGTAGAGATGATCTAGTCCTAGGTTCAGGTATCGATATAGAAGGTTTCATGAAAAACCGCCCAAATCCAGAAAAACTTGCAGTACTCCGACGGGAATTAGGTTTGGAGGGGCAGCTTGTAGTTACGATGATTGCGCGTCTGGTTGTGTCTAAAGGTGTCAGAGAATATCTTCAGGCAGCTAGCATAGTACGCCAGAAAATGGAGAATGTAACGTTTCTCTTAGTAGGTCCCTTGTCTTCAGAAGGACGACAGGCGATCGCCATCAACGAAATCCAAGAGCAAGTTAATATTGTTCATTATCTAGGTCCCCGCAATGATATACCAGCTTTACTTTCTTTAAGCGATCTGTTTGTATTACCAAGTTATTACCGCGAGGGTGTGCCACGGGTTTTGTTAGAAGCTGGTGCGATGGAACTTCCCTTGATCGCAACTGATATGCCTGGTTGTAAGGAGGTGGTACGAGATGGCTGGAATGGTTTATTGGTTCCTCCGCGAGATGTAAAGGCTTTAGCTACAGCTATGCTTCAACTCCTAAAATCTCAAGATGAAAGAGCTTTAATGGGAAATCGAAGTGGTCTACATGTACGAGAAAACTTTACTCTTGAACAGGTAGCGGATGCATATGCAAAAATCTATTACCGTGTTTTAGGACTACTAAATTTAGGTCAAAAACAGGTAAGTACATGAACGATCGGAGATTGGGAATAGGGCAAGCGCAATCAAAGTGAAATGGCATCACACACCATCACCTCAACAGATTCTCAATTTTCCGACTAAACCTTTGCTTCCAAAGACTTAAGCAACTCGGTATTCACACCCGACTCCCGAGTCAAAGCAATTTTGCCAGTACGAGCTATTTCCCTTAAACCGAATTTTTGCAGCACTTGCACGATCGCCACCATTTTACCAGGGTCTCCCACAACTTCCAGGGTAAGAGAATCTTCTGCCACGTCTACCACTCGCGCCCGGAAAATCTGAGCCAGTTCCACAATTTCTGGACGGTTGCTGCTTGTAGCATTCACCTTAAGTAGCATCAATTCTCGCTCTACGCAAGGAATCTCCGTAATATCCTGCACCTTTAAGACGTTTATGAGCTTGTATAGTTGCTTGGTAAGTTGCTCGATCACGCGATCGTCACCAGGTACAACCATCGTAATCCGAGAAATTCCAGCCTGCTCAGCTGGACCGACAGCAAGGCTTTCGATATTAAAGCCACGACGAGCAAATAAACTAGAAATACGGGACAGAACACCCGCTTCATCTTCTACAAGCACTGAAAGGGTATGTTTCATTTTCGCCTACCGAGCCAAGCAGCATCGCTGCACTAAACGTACTGCTAACTAAATTCTAAGTTTAATCATTTATCTTACAGCTATTTTCAGGTAAATAGACCTTTTTTGCCTCACGCAAAGTCGAGGGCAGCGCGCATGAGGAGGGTTAGCCCGACCTAGGCGACTGCCCGTCGCAAAGTCGCAAAGAAGAACGCTAAAAAATGTGGTCGTTATCTCTACCGCACCACTAACTTGTTCTGTATAGTAGCTGCCTGGATGACATAGTTGTTGCTCGTAAAGACCTGAATACCTGGAACAACAGCATAGTCCATGTCATCTGTGATGATTTTAACTTGCCCTGCTCCTGCTCTGCTAATAGCTTCAATGATCAATAAGTCGTAGCCGTCAACAGCTTGTGTTTGGAATCGGTTCAGGGCTGCATCAGTTGTTGCATCATCTACTGTCAGATTAACAGGAGCAGCCAGTGCCTTAACCTGACTCCAAGCTGACTGAACTTCCAACACAACCTTCATCCTTTCGCCTGGAAAGTTATGACGGTATTCCTTGGGCTTCACAAAACCATGAGATTGGATGTAAATTTCGTACTCGGTTTTCTCAATAATGTGGGTAAGTTCAGCCAAAACCAGCCCAGAGTAAGTCAGCGTTGCTCCGTTGGAAAGAGCTGAATTGAGATAGGTGGAATACAAGCTGATCTTAGTCGGGGCAGAAGGATGAGAGGCACTGGCATTGGTGTAGGTTTGCCAGAACCAGACATTAGTATCGACAAGGAAAATGTCGCTTTGCTGTGGGGTGTCAGTTCTAATGTTAATAACACCAGCCTGAACATTGAGGGTGACCGCCATACGCTAAAAATTAGCTGCGTACTCCTCTAGCACAGTATCCACCGCTTCTCGATACTGAGGATCGGAGTAATAGCGTTTGGCGTTAGCAATGACACGCTCTAAAACGTTTAGCCCATTTTCATTGAGAGCGGTAAAGTTCAGCAAGCGATTAAGGTCATCTGCTGCAATATCCTTCAGGAGTTGCCCAATCGCAAAGTTGAAGAATGGAGACGCAAAAACTTTAACTCCCGTAAAATCTAACTCCACAGAATCACCTCTGTGCAGCTTTGAATGAATCTGATTATATACCTTCTGCCCACCGTCAGCGGTGATAGCATATTCCCCCACAATATCGTAAATCTTGTATGTCATCTCTATATATCTCCCTCTCTGTGTTGCGTAAGTCCTGGTCTTGTATTTTATTAGTAATTATTTACTAATCCCTGTCAAGTCGCTTCGCTCCAATTCGTAATTGATAATT
>CAZZVG010000523.1:0-5239 GCA_964657295.1 Iningainema sp.
TTTCGCGTTGGATGTTCTCGACAATTTGTTCAATTTCTTTGGTTGCTGCAGCACTTCGCGCTGCCAATTCACCAACTTCTTCTGCCACGACAGCAAAACCTTGGCCTTCTTCACCTGCGCGTGCCGCTTCTATACCAGCGTTGATGGCGAGTAGGTTAGTTTGCATCGAAATCTGATTGATCAATGCCACAACGCGGGAAATTTGTTGGGTTGATTCTCCCAAACGCTTGACTTTCTTGGCTGTTTCACCAACTGTTTCGCGCAAGTGCAAAATATTTTGCACTGTAAGATCCATTGCTTTGCCGCTCTTGATCGCTGTTGAAGAAGCATTCTGAACAACTGTTGCCGCGTTTTGTGCGCTTTGGGCGACGGCTTGCATTGATTGTGTCATGCTATCAACCGCATCTAGTGTGTGGTTGATTTCAGCAGCTTGAGTCAATGTTTCCGAAGCGAGATTGCGAATTGCTCCTTCATTAGATCCAATTGCTTGATTTACCTGAGTAGCTGATTGTTTAACAGAAATGACAATCAAGCGCAGATTTTCAACGATGGAATTGAAAAAATCGGCAACTGTACCAATTTCCCCAGCAGTCACTTCAGCATGAACCGTCAAGTCGCCGCTGGCTGCTCCTTCTACTTCACCAAGTAATTCTAGGAGCTGCATTTGCAGAACTTCTTTTTCGTGCCGTTCTTCTTCTGTTGATTTTACGGCTGTATTCCTCGCTTTTTCTACCTCTTCTAAAAGCTTTGCTTGCGCTAAAGCGTAACCGACTTGAGTTCCTAGCTGTTTAAACAAATCGATTTCGGCTTGTTGCCAAGTGCGGGTACTGTGACAATGATGGGCAATCATTAAAGCCACCAGTTGTTGTTCGATGGTAATTGGTGCAACCAAATTAGCTTTAACTCCGTATTGTTCCAACATTCTAATGTAGCAATCTGCATTTTTTAGATTTGGATCTTGACGAATGTTGCCGCTCGCCCGCACTCGGCCTTCTTTATAAGTTTCTACATGGCGTTCTCGAAAACAGGGATCGTCGATTTGCTCTCCTAGCATTTTTGGCAATCCAGCAGTCACTGATTCCGCAACAATGCTTCCTTCCCAAGTCTCTTGATTAAATAGATAAATGACCACACGGTCTGTTTTCAAAGATTGGCGCACTTCTTTGACTGCTGTGTCACAAATATCTTTTGTATTCAGGTTTCTCCGAATCCGCAGGGTCATCTGTGTAAGTAACTTTGCGCCTTCAGCGTCTAGCTCTTGCTCTTTAACTAGCGTTTGCAACCGCGTTGCCATTTGGTTAATATTAGCACTCAGTACACCCAATTCGTCTTCTGATTCTACTTGAAGACGGGTATCGAGTTCTCCTTGACCGAGTTTTGCTACTGCTTGCGTCGCTTGGAGAATCGGTATTGTGGCGCGTTTCGCCAACCAAGCTGCTAGAAGCGCCACGATTAGTGCTGTCAGTCCTGTTCCCAGTGCGAGTGTTAGTAGCAATTCTCTTTGCGCCTCAAATGCAGTTGCTGTATCTGTTGTCACAATGACTCGCCATTTTAAAGCAGGCAAATCTTGTAATGTCTTACTTGCGTAGCTTACCAGTTCCTCTTGATTGTCAGTATTCTCAACAGTGACGAAAGAATCTTCTTTCGTTGCTTCCAGTCTAGCCAGTAGGGGAAAATATTGTTTAGCATCTTTGCCGACTTTATTTTTGTCACTTGCCAGGAAAAATTTTCCCGAAGCATCAATCAGATAATATTTTTGCCCATTTTCTGTATAATTTTTTACGACTTGTTCTAAGTTTTGCACGGGCATACTGGCTTGGATTATTCCTACTGTATTACCTTTGTCAACATCTTTTACTGGCGCCAGAATGAAAATAGTGCGTTGTTTTGTGCTTGAAGAGACTTGAGGCTGACTGATGACAGGATTGTTTTGTTGCTTGACAGCTTGAAAGTAATCGCGGCTACTTTGGTTGGGAAGGGGGTTTCCTCTTGAGGAGGCAATGACATTCCCATTTAAATCCAACAGGGTAATGCTGTCATACACTTTATAAGTATCAACAAATTTGTTGAGTATAAATTGTTTTTCACTATTTCCAGTATTTTCTCTGAGTCTAGCAGAGGTGAAAATTGGCATTCCTGACAAAACTTGAATATCGCTATACCGTTCGCTTGTGAAGCGATTGACTTTATCTGCTAAACCCTTGGATTCAGACTTTTGAATTTGAGATATTCTATTGCCAATTGATTTACTAGCAACTTGATAAGCGAGTGTTCCAATCGCCAAGATGGGTAGTGTGCTGATTGCGATGGCGAATATTGTTGCTTTCGTACCCAAGCTCAGCCGCCTAAAACCTCTGAATGCAAGATTTGGGGGAGAATGAGGAGCATCATGAATTGGTGTTTCAGAGATGTGTACTATACTATCTGTGACAATTGGTGGAGATGTGGGCGATGTCCCATTTTGAGAATCGCGACTCTTAGCTGCATCGGTTTGATTGTACATGAATGAGTTCCCGTGGATATTGCAAATAATAAAACTAAAAATCCAGTTGGCAGTCAGGGTTAGCAAGCGACTCAGCCTCCAAAGTGGAATTCACATCGTCGAAGCCTCATCCTGACAAATAATGCACGGCTGATAACTTAAAAACTACGGGCTGAATGCTTACCTTAATCATTACGAAGCATAGAAGATTGCATAATAGCTTGGGCATCCAGTACCAACAATATTTCTTTCTCTTGAATAACGCAGCCTCGTAAATAAGGAACTAAACTAGAGGCAATATGACCTACAGGAGAATGAATATCATCGGGTACAAACTTAGTTGTACCTACTATCTCTTGCACAACTAAGCCTAAAAGCAAAGATTCCACCCTGATGATAATGACGTTATACTGACCAAGCCTGTGATCCTGGTATTCTAGATTGAAGATTCTGGAAAGATCGGCAATCCAAATTATGTGACTCCGCCAATTCATTAATCCCAATATGCTTCCAGGCATGTTTGGCATTGAAGTTACAGACTCAACTGGCAAAACAATTGCTTCTTGAGTATGCTTCATTGATAAAAGGGCAGATGTTTGTTTGTTAAGATGAAACTTTAAATAGCCATCATCTAAGTTATTTCCGTTTTGGTTCTTGATCAACGTAATTTTTGAACTCATCATTACACTTAAATTGCTACTGATTTAATAGCACGCAGAAGCTGTTCGCGAGTAAAAGGCTTAGTGACGTAAGCATCAGCGCCTTGTCTCAATGCCCACAAGCGATCAATTTCTTGATCCTTAGAACTACAAATGACAATTGGGACTTTCTGAGTGGCTGGATTTCTTTTCAAAGATCGACATAACTCAAATCCGCTCATTCCTGGCATCACAACATCAGTCACTATCAAATCAGGTTGTTCTGATGAAGCTTTTTGTAATGCTTCTTTTGCCCCACTAGCTTTAATGATATTGTACCCACTATCTTTCAAGTAGTAGCTCATCAGTTCCAATTCACTTGGTGAGTCTTCTACAATCAAAATTGTGCTCAGCAAAGTAATACTCACTCCAATTCTCCTTACTTAATAAATATTGCTCTAATTAATGGATTTGTGATTCCTCTTTTAAGAAGAACACATAGACAATAACTCAGAACGAGAGAATATATCCCTATAAATTGCATCTGTTAGAGATGCGTGATCAGCTTGAAATACATCTTTTTCTTTTTTCCATAAATAACTAATGGTTAGACACCAGCTAAGAGTGCGTTTTCCCACTCCCAGGCAACTGCAATCTACAAGTACGATCTTCTCACGGGGGGAGACGTCAGCGCCAACGAGGTTGGCATCATCCGTATTGTACTAGTATACTTTTTACGAGTTTCTCTATATGACTACTAAGTTTTGAGTTTCGGGTTCTGAGTTCTGTCATAATTTAATTAAGCATTTAGATGTTTAAACAGCATTTTTAATAAATCCGATTGTGTAAAAGGCTTGGTTAAGTAACCTGAGGATCTGACAATTTTAGCTTTAGCTCTGTCTAGAAATCCTGTTCTCCCAGTTACCATGATGATAGGTGTGTTTTTAAAAGCTGAATGTCTCCGTAAGAGGGAACATAACTCGTAGCCATCTAAATTGGGCATTTCAATATCTAATAGAATTAGGTCGGGCTTACTCCGAAGAATTAGCATCAATGCTTTGACTGGATCGTTGATTGTCACAACTGAGAAAGTACTTTCATCCAAAAACTGCTTGATAGAATTTAAAACCGTTGGACTGTCATCAATACAGGCAATGGTGTAAGTATTTTGACTGTTATACTGCTCGAAAATCTTGTTGTTACTATTATCAGAGTTATCAAAATTTCCCTGTCTTGGCAACTCTGTTTTCAGATGAAATTGGGTTTTCGATACAGTTTGAGATAAATTCGATGTGGGTACTTGATTCGTTTCTTGCCCCGTCAGGGATGAGTGCGTATTTTGCCTATTTCGCAGTTGCTTCTGACAGTGTTCGACGAGTAATCGCAGATCTAAGCGACAGAACTGTGGTAGCTCATTTAAGGGACTCTGGTGATTAAATTCATAACTTCCTTCTTTTAAAGTTAAAAATGACTCCAGCACTTCTTTAGCCAATTCGTCAATTACTATGACTGCTTGAGAAGGAGTAATGTAATCCTGGTTTACTAAGTAGCAAATAACTTGATAGTCTGCTTGTGGTATGGTTTGAGTCTGGCTATTTGTTTCAAATGTTGCTTGCACTTGCTTAAGAGTTGTATCATTAATAGTAGAATTTTGCTGGCTCAAACGTTCTAATTGACGCTGGAGTCGCTCAAACAATTGTTCTGAACAGGAAGCATAGCTAAGCTTGCCTTCTTCTAGATAGAGTGACCAAGATCCTAACGAAGTAAATACTCGTAAGCATCCAGTAGCACGTCTGCTCGTAAGTTGTGCTAGAAGAGATAGCGGGTGTAGTTTCTGAAAGAACTTATAGCTACCTATAGGAGTTGTACTCATTTTGCTTTTACTTCGACTCAATTCGATAGATGTAAGCTAAATTTGTGCAAAGCTTTTCCACAAGTCACATGAATCATACCAGTATCACTTTTGTTACAATAAATACAAAAGCTTGAGTTTCAGATATGTGGCGAAGCTCAACAGTAGCACCCCAATGACCAGAAAAATCGGATGAACTCGTAAGTTGTCGTTTATTTACTAACGAACTTACTCATACTGAAATTATCAGACATTTTTGCCAGACAA
>CAZZVG010000524.1:0-5231 GCA_964657295.1 Iningainema sp.
ACTTTTTACTTTTTACTTTTATTCCCCTGATGTGTAGTTTTGACCCATTTCAGGCGTTTTGGTCGAACTGACATCCGAGCTGTAGTGCTACTGATTATGACTAACCAATGCAACATATACAAACTGCTGCGTAATATTTGGAACAGCAACAGAAAATATGTCGGAAACTTAAGTTCTTTATCTTTATAGATCCGCTTTAAACCAACAACCATTCCCGCCATTGACATTGAGACTGTCAAGCTACTAACTGGAGTTAAGAGCGGTGGACGATGACGTGCGATCGCCATGAATAAGTCTGGTACAATCGCGATGGGTAAGATATACATAACTAGCATCCATATGAACAGATCCCAGGTTTTCCGGGTGCCCATACGGTTTTTGAGAATCAAATCCCAGTAATCTAGGAACCGCTGATACCCACCTTCTGCCCACCGGCTGCGCTGATGCCATAAAGCGATGGCACTCGTAACGCCTTCTTCCTCTACTGCTGGGTAGAACAGACAATCAATATCCCAGCTTTCTAGATGCAAGCGGAATGTCAAATCTAAATCATCAGTGATTGTTTGCTCATTCCATCCGCCACAACTACATAGGGCTTCTCGCCGGACAAATTGACCATTTCCCCGCAATTCACCAATTCCACCAATGGCAGTTCTTTGTTGCTGGTAATAGGTATCAGCTAACATTTCCATCATTTGCCCCTGCGTCCAAAAATTTTCTTGGGCGTTAGCTATCGCTTTTCGTACTTGTACTGCCCCCACCTTTTCTCTTTGAAACAGTGGTATCACCCGTACAAGCAAATCTTGTGGTACTTGGGCATCAGCATCAAATACTGCCACAATCTCACCTTTGCAGAGTGGTAGCACTTGATTTAATGCTCCCGACTTTCCGCCACTTGAAAGTGCATCGCGTCGCAGCACTTTCAGATTGTGATATTCATCTGACAGGGTTGCCAATAACTGCGGTGTTTTGTCTGTGCTGTTATCGTCTACGATCCAAACGTCATAGCGTTCATCTGGGTATTCTAAATCACAAAGATTTTTCACCAGATTACTGATGACAGCTTCCTCATTTTTTGCTGCTACGATAACAGACACATAAGGCCACTCACCTTGAACATCTTCTGGATAGCCTTTGTGTTTGGCAAACACGATTTTCAGAGCATGAATCCCAATAATAGCGCTTAGTCCGAGTACGAACAAAGAACCCCATGAGATTAAATGCAATGCGATCGTCCCACTCCAGACTACAGTCAAAACTAGAGCAGCTTTACGTCTACGTTTTTCAAATCGGGATGGAAGAGACATGGAATTTGATGCCTCTTCCTCTAACTCCTCATTTATGTCATAAAAGATGGAGTCAAACGAATCAAACTCGTTGTAAGAATCGTTTTCGGGCCAGGAATTCGCTGGCATAAGTTACTTGATTCAACCACCAGTATTTGTCTACACCCATAAAGAAACTGGGTATTAAATAACACCAAACGGTGCATCCCTCACAGACAGCTAGCTTACCTTGAGATTGGCGGTAATTTTCCACCTCTTCTGACTCGCGATACAGCTCGTACAGTCGCCCATTAATCGGAACTCCAGTTTGGGCGAAGTGGTAACAAGGTAACAGCAGTTCGTCGTTCGGAGAAATAGCGATCACAGCCTCCACCGCTTTACAACGGGGATTCTTGGTGTCATTGCCCCCAGCTTCAATAAAAGCCAGTGCTGCTCTATTGTAGCCGACATTTTTATATTTCTTTGCAGTAACTTCGATTGCCGTTACCATTTCGGGGGTAGGATTCTTACCCGAGTTGTAGTGTTCGTGGGCGGTGAAAGCCGGATTCAACCAGACACGGACACCCAGCTTTTTCCCTAAGGAAGCCACTTCGTCAATGTGCTGATAATTTTGGGCAGTCACAGTGTGATTGAGTACCGGGTATTCTCCCTGAGACTGAGCAATACTTACCGACTCTACCAAGGTGTCAAAAATTTTGACTCCTCGAGAGCGATCGTGAGTTTCCCCATCCCCACCGTCTAAGGAAAAATTTAAAAAGTCAACTAATCCTTTAATTTCGCTAGCTTTCTGCGGATACAAAATTGTATTCGTCGTCATGCTAGTGTAAAAACCTTGACGTTTTGCCTCCGCATAAATTTGTCCAACATCTTGCCGCAGAAGAGGTTCGCCACCTGTAAAGTCTACATATCTAACTCCCAGTCGGCGTAAATCTTGCAAATTATGCTTAATTGTTTCAAAATCAGCTTCTTTCCCCGGTTCTAATGCCCATATGTTACAAAAGTGACAACGAGCATTACATCGGTAAGTTAAGTAGTAGTTTGCAGCCAGTGGAGCCATAGTCTGACATTCTAAGATTGTTAAATGCCTTTGGCATTATAACGAGAGTAGCAACTTATCCGTACTTTTTAACTCTTTTTGCTGCTTTTCTCCCTGACAACCCGTACAAAGCGTTTACGAGTAGATATTTTGGGGAAAACTATTTATAACAAATTACAACATTTTTTGTGATCCCACATCGGTGTATCACAAAAAAAACGCATTGTCAAGTCATGTGAGGGGAGATTAAATTATGTCTATAGAGCAACTTCAGCCAGCAACCCAGCAACAAGCAAGTGTTTACGTGCCATATATTCAGGGCAGTAAACGCGCTTTCTTGCCCTATGCTATTAGCCTTTATCAAAAAAGTGTTTTGGAGGGACACCGTAAAATAGAAGGTAGTGATAATGTTCCCTTTGTCGCTACGTGGAATGCGGCTAAACTGCCCTCAGACTTAACCCGTTGTCGAATGCAGTTCGATGGCAATGCTGAGCTAAGTTATGAAATCATGATGACTAGTTTTGAGTTTATTAATTTTTTGATCGATATGATTGAAAATTATAAACGCTATCGCGTACTCGATTTTTCTGCATCATTTTATCGTAAGCTGCTACGAGTAGATGATTGAAAAACAACACAGTACGGGGGACGGGCTGTGTAGAGAAGCCATGATTGAAGCCTCTCTACATTGTTAGCGCTCCTCAGAACCGTATTGAGCCATAATTCTAATACCTTCTTAAGGGTTTTACGCGAATTAATATTTTTTAGATAAGATCAATCTAGTTGTTATAAACACATTAAACCCTCAACAACGCCAAGGAAGACAGAGCATACCTGAAACTTTTTCTTCAATGAAATGTCCGTGACTCATACCTGCTTTCTGCCGATACTTGAGAGAGCCATTAAACTAGTTAACTTTGAAATTAGGAGTGCATGTGTGCCAAAATCTGCTAGATATTTGCTGATTGGATCGACAGAGGCTTACAGTGGAAAATCTGCAACAATTCTCGGTTTGTCTCATCAGTTACAGCAAGCAGGGCTGGATATTGCCTACGGTAAACCAATAGGTACGCGTTTGAGTGAAGATCAAGGAACAGAGATTGAAAAAGATGTTCAATTGATTGCAGAAAGCCTCAAACTACCTCAAAACCGTCTTGCACCAATTATATTGAATTTGAACGAAGCCACCTTGCAAAAACGTCTGCAAGGTGAGGACAAAACTGATTATCAAAAGTCTCTATCTCAATCTCTACAGATGTTTCCAGGAGATTTGCTATTGCTGGAGGGACCTGGTAATTTGGCAGAAGGCAGTCTATTTGACTTATCTTTGCCGCAAGTTGCTGAAGTCGTAGATGCTGCTGTTCTATTGGTAACCCGTTATCAATCTCTACTTTCGGTTGAGCTACTCTTGTCTGCCAAGCAGCTATTGGGGAATCGGTTGATTGGTATTGTCATCAACGATATCCCAGCCCAACAAATACAAGCTATTGACACGACTATCCGTCCGTTTTTGGAACAGCAAGGTATTCCAGTACTGGGGATGTTACCGAAAAATGACTTGTTACGCAGTGTTAGTGTCCGCGAACTGGTAGAGCAGCTAAATGCACAAGTCCTTTCAGGCAGCGATCGCTTGGATTTAATGGTGGAAAGTTTAGCAATTGGCGCAATGAATGTTAACGCGGCAGTGAAGTATTTCCGCAAACGCCATAATATGGCAGTGGTGACAGGAGGCGATCGCGTAGAAATCCAGCAAGCAGCCTTGGAAACTTCTACCCAATGCTTGATCCTCACCGGACAACTACCGCCTCCCAGCTTTATCCTCAACCGCGCTGAAGAACTAGAAATCCCTATTTTATCAGTAGATTTAGATACCTTGACGACAGTGGAAATTATTGACCGCTCTTTCAAGCAAGTGCGGGTTCAAGAACCAATTAAAGTCCATTGTATTCGCCATTTAATGGCTGAACACTTTGATCTCAACCGCTTGTTGTCTCAACTCGGGTTAAATCCAGCCCTTGCTGTGCCTTAACAAGGAGGGGGATTGGGGAAGATGATGATCTTCTCTCATAACCAATGCTCAATGCCCAAGAACGCAATTGACTTTTTCCATCTTGTGAAAAGTCAGACACTCATCTGTTAAGATATCTAGGTCGTTTAATCTGATAATGTCCGTCTTTGAGCCAGTCAATAGACCTTATTAACGTCGATACATTAGCGCAAGAACTGGCGACAATCCAGCAAATGGGTTCTAAACGAATCGCCTTGCTGGGTTCCCGTCATGTCCCAATTACCCATCAGAATCTGATAGAGATGATGACTTATGCCCTGGTTTTATCGGGCAACCGGGTTATCACCTCTGGCGCTGCTGGGACTAATTCCGCTGCCATCAAAGGAGCAATGCGGGCGGATGCGAATTTGTTGACGGTGATTCTACCCCAAAGCTTAGAACGCCAACCCTACGAATCGCGCCAACAACTTGAACAAGTGATGCATTTAGTGGAAAATCCCGCTAACGATCACCTGTCCCTTGCTGAGGCAAGTTACTTGTGCAATAAGGAGATCGTCTCCCGGTGTCAGCAACTTATATGCTTCGCATTTCACGATAGTCGTACCCTGTTGCAAACAGGTAAAGATGCAGAAGAACAAAGAAAAGTGGTGACACTGTTTTACTTTGATTAGTGATTTTTCCGTTGTCAAAAGTCCTTGGTGTTTGACTAATGACTCTAATTCATGATTGCTGATAATGATTATTTTGTTGTACTCGATTGCTGCGGCTGCTGCCCTAATCTACGTACCATTTTTGGTGGTAGGTTATGCTCGAGTAAGTGGTGGCTATGATATGTCCGCCCCTCGCGCTATGTTTGATAAACTTCCACCATATGCCAAAAGAGCCACCTGGGCACACCAAC
>CAZZVG010000525.1:0-5228 GCA_964657295.1 Iningainema sp.
CATTATTATGGGTATTGCCGTCTTACTTACCTGTTGTTTTCTGACTCTACCTGCACATTCTTCTCCTACCTCCAGTGATCAGACTTCAGCAGGGGAATTCTTCAAAGTGGGACTTGAAAATATGCGACGCGGTCATTACCAAGAAGCTATTCAAGATTTCACTCAGACGATTCAGCAAAAGAGAGATTTTGCCGCAGCTTATAGTAACCGATGTCTTGCTTATCTACAAATCCAAGATTATCACAATGCGATCGCCAATTGCGATCAAGCCATAAATTTTCTGCCTAAAAACGCTGAAGTTTACCTAAATCGGGGAGTCGCTCGTTACAGACAAGGAGATTACGAGAGTGCGATCGCGGATTACAACCAAGCAGTGGCACTCAAACCCTATGATTTTAGAGTTTACTACAACCGAGGTGTGGCAAGTGCGATGCTGGGTAATTACCAGCAAGCAATTGGAGACTACAACTTAGCCTTGAGTCAAATTGCTCAGACACCCAGTTATCTACTAGCAGATATTTACAATGACAGAGGATTAGCTCGTTTCGAGTTGCAAAATATACAAGCAGCGATGCTCGACTTTTCCTTGGCAATCCGTCTCAATCCCAAAGACTATCGAGCTCACTTCAACCGGGGTTGTGCTTGCGGCAAACATGGGGATAACTTTGGTGCAGTCCGCAATTTTTCTGAAGTCATACGGCTTAACCCAAGCAATGGACAAGCTTATGTTAACCGGGGGATCGCCTATCATCAAATTGGTTACGAACAAGCTGCCATAGCAGATTTACAAAAAGCAGTCCAATACTTTGGATCCCAAGGACAAAAGCTTGCTTACAAAAAAACTGTAGATTTGATGAAGATTGTGCAGCAACAAATCGCATCTGAGTTAGAAATTGCTTTTGCCGAGCAGTAGAACAATTTTCACACTCTCCGGGCTGAAGCCACGGAGATTCTTAAGACATTGAGGGGAACCCCCGAGGGGGTGCTGCCTCAGGTTTGTACAAACCTGAGGCAATTTATAGCAGTCGCCAAAGCTGTTAGGACAAGTCGATTGTAGACGGCTGCAACAGCATGATTTGTATATTGATAATTGTCCTAAGCGTCCTGTCCGTTGCTATATGTAGTAACCAAGGCGAAGTTTGACAACTCGTCATTTGACAGGATTGGTCTGAATCTGAAACTCTATATAAATTAACTGTGCTGACGTATTTGCGGCTCATAAGACTAAGTTCGATCCAAGTCCCAATAGAGGTTACGCCCTGTTAGTTGGCTGTGGTGTGGAGGAAAATGTTGAAACTAAAGCAAATTGGTTATTTTTTGGGCATTTTAGGATCTTTCAGTGTGCTTACAACACTGCCAGCAAGGGCAGAGGAGGAACAATTTTATACACTAGAAAGAAATATACAGCTTTCAACAGATGAGTCGTTGAAGGCTGATAAGCTCACTGCCCCAAAAGGAAAAAGGGCAAAAACTCAAGTACCCATGACTGAGATTCCCCAAATCAGTGAGATCCCGCGTCCCCACACTAGTGTCAAAGACTTGTTAGCGCAGTCGCAACAGCAAAATGAAGTCACTCAAGTAACAGGGGTGCGCTTGAACCAAACGAAGAATGGTTTGGAGGTAATTTTAGAAACTCGGACATCTAACAAGCTGCAAACCAAAATTACAAGAGAAGGCAATAACTTTGTTGTAGACATTCCTAAAGCTCAAGTGCGCCTGAGTAGTGGTAATTCCTTCCGCCAAGACAACCCAGTCAGTGGGATTACAGTGGTAACAGTAACCAATCAAGATCCAAAAAGTATTCGTGTGACAGTGACAGGTAAAGCGGGTATACCCAAAATTCAGTTGTTTGACAGCAATGAAGGTCTAGTTTTAGGCATCACAACCGCTGTAGCCTCAACACAAGAACAGCAGCAACCACAAACACAGCCTAGTGGTGTTTCACCACAAGCTAAGCCATCAACTGAAGGTAATGAACCTATTGAAATTGTGGTAACGGGTGAGCGAGAAAGCAGATACAGCGTACCCAGTGCCAGCACCGCAACAAAGATAGAAGTGCCATTGAGCAACATTCCTCAGTCAATTCAGGTTATTCCATCTCAGGTAATTGAAGATCGACAGGCGGTGCGTCTTTCGGAGGTAGGTGAAAATGTGAGCGGAGTCTTGCCCCGACCGGGTTATGGCGGCTTATCTTCAGTCGGTTTCTATATTCGCGGGTTTAATCAAAGGACCGAAAACTTCCGCAATGGGTTTCGAGATTACGGTTTCCTAAGTCCTCGTGAGGTGGCAAACGTTGAGCGAGTCGAGTTTCTCAAAGGTCCTGGCTCAGTCCTGTATGGTGGCGGTACATTTGGCGTGGGAGGAGTTGTCAACACAGTGACGAAAAAGCCTCTCGACGAACCGTACTATGCAACGAACCTGACCATTGGCAATTACGACTTCTATCGCCCGACCATTGATCTTACAGGACCGCTTGTGTCTGATCGCTCCCTCTCATATCGCCTCAATCTTGCCTATGAAAATGCTGGCAGTTTCCGCGATTTCAATAGCAATGAAAATGTCTTTGTTGCACCAGCACTGACTTGGAAAATTGATTCCCGAACCACTCTGTCCACTGAGTTTGAGCATCAACACGACCAATTTGTCTCAGATTTTGGGTTCCCGTTTGAGCGTGAATCTTTGAGACTCCCTAGAAATAGATTTCTAGGAGTACCAGGCTTTAACAATGCCAACGTTGACGAAAATTCATTTACTTACAACTTTGAGCATAAATTCAATGATAATTGGCGCGTCAGGCAGGGATTTAACGCAATTTTAGCAAGCGGCGACATCCACGCTATATACCTCAACTCTCTACAGGATGACCGTCAAACGCTTGAGCGCTCTGCTTCTAAGTCCCATGAAGAACAAGAAAACTACTCCCTGCAAAATGAAATATTCGGCAAGTTTAACACCGGAGCCTTACACCACAATGTCTTGGTAGGAGTGGAGCTAGCTCGTTACAGATACAGCTACGATTTTCTCAATGCATCAGTCGATCCAATTAATATTTTTAACCCAAAATATAATGCGGTCATCGGAAATTTTACACCTGGTTCCGCTCAGAAGTATGGCTCAGACAATCTGGGAATCTACCTTCAGGATCTCATCGATCTCCTGCCCAATCTCAAACTTCTTGCTGGTGGTCGCCTTGACTTAAATGACTCATCCTACGATAATCTCCGAACTGACCAAACACTTAATAAGCAATCGAACAGTCATTTCTCACCGCGAGTTGGTCTTGTTTATCAACCAAGTGACAGTACATCGCTGTATTTCAGCTGGTCGAACTCTTTCAACCCCCAGTTCACTGGCAAGAGTCGGACAGATCAACAATTTAAACCGGAAACTGGGGAGCAATTTGAAGTTGGAGTTAAGCAGCAATTCCTCAACAATCGGCTTTCAGGGACGCTGGCTTTCTACCAACTGACTCGTCAGAATGTACTAACACCAGATCCAGTTGATCGAATGTTCAGCATTCAAACGGGCGAACAGAGAAGCCGTGGCATTGAACTGGACATCGCAGGTCAAGTATTACCTGGATGGAATATCATCGCTACTTACGCTTATACGGATGCTCTTGTAACTAAAGACAACGTAATTCCCGTTGGTAACCAATTGGATAATGCACCGCAACACAGTGCCAGTTTGTGGACAACTTATGAAATTCAGAAAGGCACTTTGCATGGGTTGGGATTTGGCGCAGGGTTATATTATGTAGGACAACGGCAAGCAGAACTGCCGAATACCTTTAAGCTTCCCAACTATGTGAGAACTGATGTTGCGGTCTTCTATCGACGAGATAAGTATAAAATTGCGTTGAATATCAAGAATCTCTTTAGTGTTAAGTATGACCAAGTTGGCGGAGATGGTCTGCTGCCAGGAGCACCGTTGATAGTACTTGGAACAGTGTCCTTTCAATTCTGATTCTTGAAAAAGTTAAGCAGATCAAAAGGTGGAGCTTAAAGGAGAGCATGACTATGAAATTACGAACCTTAGCACTCACTATCCATCGTTCGATTGGAGTTCTGCTTGGTTTGGTGCTTTTGGTAATCGGCTTAACAGGCAGTACCTTGGTCTTTTATCGAGAGATTGATCTGGCGATCAATCCTCATCTGATGCAAGTCGTGCCTCAAGGGGAGCGCCTCTCGCCAGAAGAGGCTTTGAACACCGTTCGCTCTGCCTTTCCTGATATGAAGCTGAATACTATCATCCTGCCTCGCACTGCTGAGGGAGTTTATAAGGTGGGGTTAAGTTCTAACAGCGATGAGTTGATTGATGTATTCGTTAATCCCTATAGCGGAGTGATCTTGGGATCACAGCAATGGGGGCATACCCTCATGAGCTTCATTTATAACATTCACAACTCTCTGCTAGTTAAAGAAGTGGGTGAGCAGTTCGTTGGAGTCTGTGGTTTGTTGCTTTTGGTGCTGGTTGTGAGTGGGTTGACTGTTTGGCCGGGATGGCGAAAGCCAAGCCTAGGTTTTTGGATTCGCTGGAAATCCCCAAATCCCTTGCTCACCTATGATCTCCACAAAGTGGGAGGTTTCTTGTCCGCAGTATTTCTGATCCTCATTGCTTCAACTGGGGCGGCAATGGTATTTAGTAGCCAGTTTGAAAGCGTGACTTATTGGCTGACTCACACCCCTAAACCCACACCACCTGTCTCAACATCTGTAGTAAATCAAGCTCCTCTGCGGTTGCAGGAGATCTTGCAGACAGCAGACGCCGCCTTACCAGAGGGACAAGCTACCCTTGTGGTCCTGCCTCATCAGCCTAATGATATTTTTCGGGTGTCTAAGAAGTTACCTCAAGATACAGATGTTTATGGTCACAGTCAAGTCTATATCGATCAGTACACCGGAAAAGTATTGCAGGTGGACAATGCTTTAAAAGCACTCCTACCCGCAAGAATAAGCAATGCACTACTCTCTCTACATAACGGTGGCTATGGTGGACTCAGGCTACGGTGTTTGTATGTCCTCATTGGTCTTTTCCCTTCTGCACTGTTCATCACTGGCTTTTTCATGTGGTCCAATCGCAACAGAGCTAAGTACTACAGAACCCAAGGGATTTCCAAAGAATAAATGTAAGAATTCATCCGTCATAATAAAATCACCGAAACTAGTGCAAAAAGGCAAAAGTAAAAAGTAAAAAGGCAAAAGAAAGAAATCCTTATATATCAAGCT
>CAZZVG010000526.1:0-5212 GCA_964657295.1 Iningainema sp.
GGAGACAGGCTGTAGGGTGACTTTTTCACCTGGTTCAAGCTGGAGGCTGATGGAAGTTGTTAACATTGGTGTTTTTACCTCAAAGAACAAACAACCCGAGCGAAATAGACGCGCATACCTCAACCTGGGACTAGTTCAAAAATACCATTTTCTGTAGAAACCTTTGCGCTCAGAAAAAATTACTATATAGGAAAACAGTTTACGAACCATAATGACTGAAATAACACAGCAGCTACAAGCAACAGCTACCTTAGAAAAACTTTATTGGAATTGGCAGGGTTACAAAATTCAGTACACTGTAATGGGTACGGGAATACCCTTAATACTAGTACATGGCTTTGGCGCTTCTATTGGACACTGGCGAAAGAATATCCCTGTTTTAGCAAATGCTGGCTATCAGGTATATGCCATTGACCTTCTGGGGTTTGGTGGTTCTGACAAGCCACCATTAGATTATACTGTCTTCGTGTGGGTAGAATTGCTAAAAGATTTTTGCAAAGCACATATTCAAGAACCAGCCGTATTTATTGGGAACTCCATCGGCGCACTTTTAAGTTTAATTGTCGTGACAGAACATCCAGAAATTGCTGCTGGCGCTGTTTTGATTAACTCTGCTGGTGGATTGAGTCATCGACCATCAGAATTGAATCCACCGCTACGGATTGTTATGGGAGCATTTAACAAATTGATTGGTCATCCAATTTCTGGTAAATTCGTGTTTGACCGCATCCGCCAAAAAGCCCAAATTCGCCGTACCCTGTACCAAGTCTATCGCGATCGCAACGCTGTAACTGATGAATTAGTGGATTTACTTTATACACCTTCATGCGATGCGGGAGCACAACAGGTTTTTGCCTCTATCCTCACAGCGCCTCCAGGGCCAACTCCACTGGAACTATTACCCAAACTTAAATGCCCGTTGTTAGTCATCTGGGGTGCGGAAGATCCTTGGACACCAATCTCTGGGGCAAAAATCTACGAATTGGCTCGGGAAAACGGCAAAGATATCAAAATTGTTCCTATTCCTGGTGCTGGGCATTGTCCCCATGATGAAGTCCCGGATGTTGTGAATCGGGAAATTGTGGAGTGGTTATCTTTAAGATAACTCGAACAATTAAGATCCCCGACTTCGTAAGAGTTGTTGGGAATCTTAGTGTTCTTTTGACGATCGCAAAAGAAGCCGCAAATATTTTCAACAGTACAATTGAAGCGGTAGTTAAAATTCAAGCAGTGGCGGCAGTACTTAATTGTGAAGACAGGATGAGAAAATGCACATTGACTACACAGTTCAAATTTGGAAAGAAGACTCGCAGTTTGTAGCTCACGCTATGCCAATAGATGTGATGAGTTCAGGGCAGACACCAGAGGAGGCAAGAATTGTCTTAGACGAGGCAGTTCACCTTTTTATAGTCACTGCCGCCGACAGGGGTACTTTAGAAGAAATTCTTCAAGAAACGGGTTACAAATTGCAAAATGGAAACTGGGTAAGCCCTGATTGGGTAGCAATTGAAAGGCATTCTGTAACGGTAGGTGTCTGAACATGCCGAGAATAACACCTATTTCTTGGCAAAGACTAGAAAAGGTATTTCTTGCTACAGGTTTTGAATTTGCTAGGCAAGAAGGAAGCCATCGTTGCTACATAAAACCGGGCATCTCTAGACCAGTTGTCATTCCTACTTACGACGAAATACCTGTCTCAATCATCAGAAATAACTTGAAAACATCTGGGATTTCTAGAGATGAGTATTTTCAATTGCTAAATGAAGTTTAATTATTTTTTTCGGTTAGGGTGAGTAGACAAAGCGATCGCACATCACGTCCCTGGCGTCTCGCCACCGAACTTGCAGTGCAATTACTACTTTAGCAGTATGATTGTTCTACTATGATCAGGGCAGGGGTGATAACATTAAGAACTGTTTCGCGCGGCATCCCTCTATCATCACGTCGATATGTCAAACACCCAGCTAGCTGCATCCTTGAACGGACATCTTCCTCACCCCAACCATAATCACGAAAATACAATCCGTATTCGGGGTGCTAGGCAGCATAATCTGAAAAATATTGACTTGGAACTACCACGCGATCGCCTGATTGTCTTTACTGGTGTTTCTGGTTCTGGTAAATCGTCCCTGGCATTTGACACCATTTTTGCGGAAGGACAACGACGCTACGTAGAATCACTGAGTGCTTATGCAAGGCAGTTTTTGGGGCAGTTGAATAAACCAGATGTCGAGGCGATTGAGGGTTTAAGTCCGGCGATTTCTATTGACCAAAAGTCAACCTCGCATAACCCCCGTTCTACTGTAGGGACGGTAACAGAAATTTACGACTATCTGCGGCTGCTGTTTGGACGGGCGGGGGAACCTCATTGCCCAATTTGCGATCGCTGTATTGCTCCCCAAACAATAGATGAAATGTGCGATCGCATTCTGGAACTACCTGATCGCACCCGCTTTCAAATCCTTGCCCCTGTTGTCCGGGGTAAAAAAGGCACTCATACTAAACTTTTATCAAGTCTTGCCTCCCAAGGTTTTGTCAGGGTGCGAGTGGATGGCGAGGTGCGAGAGTTATCTGACGCCATTGAATTAGATAAAAATTTTACACATACTATCGAAGTCGTTATTGACCGTCTGGTTAAAAAACCTGACATTCAAGAGCGTTTGGTCGATTCTCTGTCTACGTGTCTTAAACAATCAAGTGGGATTGCGGTAATCCTCATTAGTCATGAGCAAGAACAAGAATTAGTCTTTTCGGAAAATTTTGCTTGTCCGGAACATGGAGCGGTGATGGAAGAATTATCGCCGCGCTTGTTTTCGTTTAATTCTCCTTATGGTGCTTGTCCCCACTGTCACGGGATTGGAAGTTTAAGGAGATTTTCAAAGGAATTGGTGGTACCTGATCCCGAAGCACCAGTATATGTAGCCATTGCACCTTGGTCTGATAAGGATAATTCTTATTATTTGGAGTTGCTATATAAGGTTGGGGAAAGTTATGGGTTTGAGTTACAGACGCTGTGGAGTCAGTTGACTCCAGAACAGCAAGATGTGCTTTTGTATGGAACCGCCAGTAAGCCAAAGGAAGAGTTTAAAGGGGTTCTGCCGATATTACAAAGACAATATGACGGTGGTTCGGAGTTGGTTAAGCAAAGGTTGGAACAGTTTTTGGTGGATCAGCCTTGTCCGGTGTGTGAGGGCAAGCGGTTGAAACCGGAGGCATTGGCGGTAAGGTTGGGACAGTACGGGATTTTGGAGTTGACTGGGGTTTCGATTCGCGAGAGTCAGGAGAGAATTGATCACTTAAAGTTGAGCGATCGCCAGTTGCAAATTGGCGATTTAGTCTTGAGAGAAATCAAAGCGAGACTGCAATTTTTATTGGATGTTGGGTTAGATTACCTGACGCTTGATCGTCCAGCGATGACGCTATCGGGTGGGGAGGCGCAGCGAATTCGTCTGGCGACTCAGATTGGTTCTGGATTGACAGGGGTTTTGTACGTTTTGGATGAACCAAGTATTGGGTTACATCAACGGGATAATGGGCGATTGCTGCAAACTTTAACCAAATTGCGCGATTTGGGTAATACTTTAATTGTGGTAGAGCACGATGAAGAAACGATTCGGGCTGCTAACCACATTGTTGATATTGGTCCTGGCGCTGGTATTCACGGAGGAAATATTGTTGCCCAAGGTGATTTACAGGCGTTGCTGGATGCGGAACAGTCTTTAACAGGTGCGTATCTGTCGGGACGCCGGGTGATTCAAACTCCAGCTGTGCGTCGGGAAGGAAATGGGCGCAGTTTGCTCATCAAAAATGCCTACCGCAATAACTTAAAAAATATAGATGTGGAAATACCTTTAGGTAAGCTTGTTGCTATCACTGGTGTTTCTGGTTCTGGTAAATCTACTCTAATTAATGAATTACTCTACCCCGCACTGCAACACCACCTAATTCGTAAAGTTCCTTTTCCCAAACAGATGGAAGGAATTCAGGGATTAAATACGATTGACAAAGCTATTGTCATTGATCAATCACCAATTGGTAGAACACCGCGTTCTAACCCAGCAACTTACACGGGTGTTTTCGATGTGATTCGAGACGTTTTTTCCCAAACAGTAGAAGCTAAAGCTAGGGGTTATAAAGCGGGGCAATTTTCCTTCAACGTTAAAGGTGGACGTTGTGAAGCTTGTAGTGGACAAGGTGTCAACGTTATAGAAATGAATTTTTTGCCGGATGTTTATGTACAGTGTGAAGTCTGCAAAGGTGCGAGATACAATCGCGAAACTTTGCAGGTGAAGTACAAAGATAAGTCTATTTCTGATGTTCTCAACATGACTGTTGAGGAAAGCTTGGAGTTTTGTAAAAACATTCCTAAGGCAGTGAATAGACTGCAAACTTTAGTTGATGTTGGGTTGGGTTATATTCAACTCGGGCAACCAGCAACAACGTTATCTGGTGGTGAAGCACAACGTGTAAAATTAGCCACCGAACTATCACGCCGCGCTACGGGGAAGACGCTTTATTTAATAGATGAACCTACGACAGGTTTATCTTTTTATGATGTCCACAAGTTGTTGGATGTGTTGCAACGTTTGGTAGATAAAAGTAATTCAATTTTAGTGATTGAACACAATTTAGATGTCATTCGTTGTGCTGATTGGGTGATAGATTTGGGTCCAGAAGGTGGTGATAAAGGCGGAGAACTTATTGCCGTGGGTACGCCAGAGGATGTAGCGGAGAATCCAAGATCTTATACTGGGCAGTATTTAAAGCAGGTGTTGCAGCAGTATCCGGTAGCAGAGGTTGGTTGAGAAGCGCGTGAGAACTCAGCCAAGGTGTTGAAGTCGAACTAATGTTCGACTAAGTTAAGGGGTAAAATATTATACATATTTTTGCCCTATATTCTAAGTAATAGTGGGACTTTGAAAGATTCGCACCCCCATATAGACTCAACTTCTCTCCGAAAAATGGTTTTACCTTCAGCGGCAATTTGGCTTCATGCTCAAGTTGCTTCAACAAATAATTGACAATACAAGAAAAGCTGCCAATTGTGAAGTATAATTAAAATCTGTAAACAGCGATAACGCTACTCGTTGCGAGGCAACCAATATGGATGCCAATGAAGTTTTAAGCCGATATGCAGTTGGTCAAAGAGATTTTACGAACATGAACTTGATTGCGTTTAATTTAAAGGGTGAAAACCTCAGTGGAGCTAACT
>CAZZVG010000527.1:0-5202 GCA_964657295.1 Iningainema sp.
AAGGGCACTTCCCCGCTCACGGTTACCACTACCCCCGACTTATTGAGCCGATACGAAAAAAAGCCATCCTACAAAGACGGGGTTTTAAGAAAATCTTGATACAAATGATGGTTTCTAATTCTTTCCTCCCCTGCTCCCCTGCTGCCTATTTGTATCAACTTTAAAGTGAAACGGTATCACTGGGTTGTCAATCCATTCCTGGTTGCTTGAACAATCCCATCAATTTGTGTTTCCGACAGTGAGATCGGATTAAACTGGCTCTATAAGTTGACCAATCTGCTATTCTCCCAGAATTTACATAAGCAGCGCGTGCTTTTTTCAACCAATCCACTGCATGGAGATAATATTCGGCTTTACCCGCATCCATAATGGACTCAGCGCGGCTACAGGAATTTTTGATCACCCAATCAGGATTGTGGGATAGAGCAGCATCCATCACTTTGTAGATTATTGTTGAATAGTAAGAACTGAGTTCAGTGACAGTGGCGATCGCTTCATCAATTAACCCCTCATGCAAAAATATATCAACTCTGGCATCCTCCGTTCCCCAACCTTTGTAGGCACGGAGTACGTTCAATAAATCTATTTTCACACTTGCCCAGTTTTCAACAGCCAAGTTCTCTATTTTCTGATACTCTGCAAAAGAAGGAATGTTCGAGAAAGCGACCGATCTTGCAGATAAAGCGGCTTGATTATCTCCCAAAACCTCCGCCAAATCGCTTGTCCAAATTGCCAGGTCATACTGACAATCTCCTGGTAAAGTTAAGCCAGCTTGAGCAATATGTAGTGCTTGCGGTAGAGCTTGTTGATTTCTAAGAGTTTTAGCTAGGGCGAAGGCTTCATTCATAGAAGTCATTTGGGTTTGTGCTGCTCTGAATGCTTCCTCAGTCCGACCTAAACGACCTAGCATTGTTAAGTATTGTTGAGTTTGCCCGAACGCTGCGGCTAAATGGAGGTATTCTGGAAATCTCTCCTCACGTTCGAGGATTTTTAACCGAATGAGTGCTAAATCGTCAGCATAGTCTGGTGCATCTAGAGCAGTTGTTTCAATTTCTGTCTTATTTCCTTGAAGAACCTCCACGAGTGGGGGATAATCCCAGCCTTGGTGCAAAGCTTCCAAAGCTAATCCAAAATCCGCATCCCACTCATCTTGCCAGGTTTCCAAATTAACTTGGATGTCTTTTTTTTCCTCCGGGATAAGTTCAGTCGTGAGAATCGACTCACACCAAGCTTCGTTCAATTCTTGGACAATCTGTTGGTTTTCAGCACCGTAGTCAGCAACATCATCCCAGTTTTCCACACAGGTAGAAGTAATTGCTTCGAGAATTGCGATCGCCCCCTTTCCGTCCCCACGTTCGCTAAAATCGACTGCCGTTTGTACTACATTCAGTAATTCCTCGCTAATCGGATCTTCCTCATAGCCGTCTTCCAATGAGCGGACTGCATTACGGAGAATCACTCGCACCTGACGTTGAAAAGGAGTGGGATCGATGGCGCAATCCACAGATTTTGTGGCTTTGTGAATTGGGCTGTAGCTGCTCTGCCCAAGCAGACTATCAATCTCTTTGACTAATTCTGGATGTTTGGCTAGCAAGTCTTGCAACAGTCGTCGGGTTTGTGCAAGATCCAGGTGAGGAAGTCTTTTTTCCCAGGTGGTAAGTTGCTCAATAGACATAGGCGTAAATTTTTGTTGTACAATTTCTAGACCGAGTCATAATCGTTCACCCTGATTAGGGATTTGAACTGTTGACATTAGCACCCGACTATTCGATCTCTAGATGGCACGCTTGGTTAAATAAAAAGAACACCCTAACAATGTAAAAATTTTGACCCTATTTTGGGCAATAGGCTTTTGTGGCAAAAACTGCTAAGCTACTAACAGTAAGCAGTTAGGAGTTATTTTCCCAAAAACCTATTTCAGAGATTAAGTAAAATATACTTATAATTCAGCACAAGTGAAGTGGTTCCTCCCTACCGACTACAGCCCTTCTAAGAACTACCTTAACTAACACCATTAAGTATATAGACAAAAAAGGTCAGTTGTATTGTATATGACTTTGGACTCTATCGAGCATTAATCTCATGGGCTGGTAACATAAATCATAAAATTGATTTAGCAACAGCTTAAAATTAAGAGACTTGCACTGATTGCTATGTCAGTTCAGAATAAAGACGAAGCATGCGGGGAAACTAAGGTGAGTCAGGTATTTGATTACGATTTAGTGATTTTAGGCGCTGGAGTAGGTGGACACGGCGCTGCCTTACACGCCGTGAGTTGTGGTTTGACTACAGCAATTGTCGAAGCTGGTGACATGGGCGGAACTTGTGTCAACCGAGGCTGTATTCCTTCTAAAGCATTGCTGGCAGCATCTGGACGCGTGCGGGAGTTACGGAATACACATCACCTCAAGTCTTTGGGAATTCAACTCTCTGGTGTAGAATTTGATCGCAGTGCCATCTCCAACCATGCCGGAAATTTGGTAGCTAAAATTCAAGACGATTTAACGATGTCACTTAAACGTCTGAAAGTCGATATCATCCGAGGTTGGGGGAAAATTGCCGGGAGCCAAAAAGTCAGTGTGACCACAGATAGTGGCGAAAAAACCATCACAGCCAAAGACATTATTCTTTCCCCCGGTTCTGTTCCCTTTGTTCCGCCAGGGATTGAAGTTGATCACAAAACAGTTTTTACCAGCGACGAAGGAGTAAAATTAGAATGGCTTCCCGACTGGGTGGCGATTATTGGGAGCGGTTACATCGGTTTGGAGTTTTCTGATATTTACTCGGCTTTGGGCTGTGAAATTACCATGATCGAAGCCTTGGATCAATTGATGCCGGGTTTTGATCGCGACATTGCCAAACTTGCCGAACGTGTCCTCATTACTCCTCGAAATATTGAAACACATGTCGGAATCTATGCTAGAAAAGTGATCCCAGGTTCTCCAGTGGTGATTGAACTGGCAGACTTCAAAACTAAAGAACTTGTAGATGTGCTGGAGGTAGATGCCTGCTTGGTAGCAACAGGACGCATCCCAGCTACCAAAAATTTAGGTCTGGATTCTATCGGTGTCGAACTCGATAGACGAAATTATATCCCAGTTAACGACAGTATGGCTGTGCTGTCAGCAGGTGAGGTGGTACCACATCTCTGGGCAATTGGTGATGCTAATGGTAAAATGATGCTGGCACATGCGGCATCGGCACAAGGTATCGTCGCAGTTGAAAATATTTGTGGACGACACAAGGAAGCAGACTATCATAGCATTCCCGCCGCCGCTTTTACCCACCCAGAAATTAGCTATGTGGGAATGACGGAAACCGCAGCGAAGGAAAAAGGCAAGGTAGAGGGATTTGATGTAGGTATAACAAAAAGTTATTTTAAAGGGAATTCTAAAGCCTTGGCAGAAGGTGAAGGCGACGGTATGGCAAAGGTGGTGTACCGCCTCGATACGGGTGAAGTCTTGGGAGTCCACATTTTGGGGATACACGCCTCAGACTTAATCCATGAAGCGTCATTGGCGATCGCCAACCGTCAAACTGTCCATAACCTGGCTCATTTAGTTCATGCCCATCCAACACTCTCCGAAGTGCTCGATGAAGCTTACAAACGAGCGATCACTCATTAGTCAATAGTCTATAGTCATCAAAATTTGACTATAGACTATTGACCCACGACTATTGACTATTGACTTAAGAAATGCTTATTCGTCGCCGTCAACCCAACCCAGCTATTGCAGTCTCCATATTGCAGTATCAGGTAGCCTTGCCAGATGCTCAGCCAAAAAACATTTTGGAGGAAATCATTTGGCATAAAGAAGTAGAAGTCGAGCAAATGCGGGAAAAAGTCCCTTTACAGGACTTGCAACGTCAAGCAAAAACGACACCGCCTCCCCATGATTTTGTAGCTGCACTACGGGAAAGTAAAACAAAGCCAGCGTTGATTGCGGAAGTTAAAAAGGCTTCTCCTAGTAAAGGGGTTTTACGCGAGAATTTCGATCCAGTCGAAATCGCCCTTAAGTATCAGCTTGGAGGTGCCAGTTGTATTTCGGTGCTTACGGATACAAAATTCTTTTCTGGGAGCTTTGATAATTTAAGTAAGATTCGCTCCGCAGTAAATTTACCGCTTTTGTGTAAGGATTTCTTCATCTACCCTTATCAGATATACTTAGCATACGTTCGGGGTGCAGATGCTGTATTGTTGATTGCGGCAATACTTAGCGATCAAGATTTGCAATACTTCGTCAAAATTGCTAATGCACTAAAAATGGCAGTTTTAATAGAAGTCCATACTCTAGCAGAACTTGACCGCGTGTTAACTATCGATGGTGTCTCCTTAGTAGGTATTAATAATCGGAACTTAGAAGATTTCTCAGTGACGCTGCAAACGACTTGCGAATTATTGGCGCACAGAGGTGAGCAATTGCAGAAACGGAACATTTTAGTTGTCAGTGAGTCAGGAATACATGATTTCAACGACTTAAGTGTCGTTACACGTGCAGGAGCATCTGCTGTTCTGATTGGAGAGTCTTTGGTGACACAGCCAGATCCAGAAATTGCGATCACCAATCTTTTTGACAACTCTTCAACAGAGCGCTCCCGGCTTTAACCAATTAAATTTCGCCTATGTAAAAATTTCTTTATTAACAAATAATTCTACACATAAAATCAAATCAACTACATGGAGCCAATTCCTCTACCTTCACCTATCCATTACGAACTGATACTGCAACTGCTTGAAAGACAAACGCTGTCGGCAGTTAGGGACGATCCAAATCTACGCCATCAAGTGAACCAACTCATCATAACTCTGCGTAAAGCCGCTGCCCAACAAAAGCATTTAGAAGACGTTTGCCAATCTTCCTCAATGGCAGTTGATCACCGTTGGTCGATCAATCATGTTAATAACCGTCATGTAACTGCTCCAGATTAAGGAACATTTCCTTTGTGCCAGCGATTTCCTAGTACCGCATGCTATCAGTGAAAGTACTAGTAGAGCGGGTTAGATTATGAACCCGCTCTTTCAACTTGTATATAGCTAAGTAAAAACTTATACAGTTAACTTTCCGATTTATTAGGCATTGAAAAGGGCAGAGTCGATGTAACACACTTCGATTCTCCGGGAATTTGCTACTTATAACTAGTAAAGATCGGCGGAAATAAACCATCCATCTGAAATAGGTAAAACCCTTACAAAATAAGGTT
>CAZZVG010000528.1:0-5198 GCA_964657295.1 Iningainema sp.
GGCAGGTTTTACAGATTGATTTTCCAGCCCATAAGTTAATCGGCAAAACCTGCCCTTACTTACATTTTTAATTACCCCAAGTAAGCCTTTTTCACTCGTTCGTCATTGATTAATTCTGATGCTGAACCTGTTAATGTAATGCTACCAGCTTCCAAGACATAACCGCGATTGGCAATTTGCAAAGCCAGGTTGGCATTTTGTTCAACGAGTAAGATTGTAACGCCTGTACTCCGCAGATTTTCGATGACAGTGAAAATTTCCCGAACTATAGTTGGTGCTAAACCCAAGCTAGGTTCATCTAAAAGTAAAAGTTTGGGTTTACTCATTAAAGCACGAGCGATCGCCAACATTTGTTGTTCGCCTCCACTCAGTGTTCCTGCTAGTTGATTGCGCCTTTGCTCCAGACGAGGGAAAATCTTAAATTGCTCTTGAATATCAGCTTTGATCTCTGCCTGATTTGAGCGAATATAAGCACCTAATAATAAGTTGTCAAAAACTGTTTGTCGCGTTAATACTCTCCTTCCTTCTGGAGAATGGGCAATTCCAATTTGCACAACTTCGTGCGGTTGACGGCGAATAATGTTGCGCCCATTGTAGATAATTTCACCACTTTTATGATTAACAATCTTAGAGATAGCCCGGAGAGTCGTACTCTTCCCCGCGCCGTTAGCACCAATCAGGGTAACTACCTCACCTTGCCTGACTATTAAATTAATATTTTTCAGGGCTTGTATTCCCCCATAATTAACACATAGGTCTTTTATTTCTAAAATATTCACTTTTTCTCTTTCGTCTAATATCTTTGTATTCATTCCTCTAAAATATGATAGAAAATCAATTTTTTATTTAATCCAATTAACAAACAACATTATTCATTTCCCAAATACGCTTCGATAACCGCCGGATCGTTTCTAACAACAGAGGGTTCACCCAAAGCAATCAATTGCCCAAAATCTAAAACAGCAATGCGATCGCACAAACCCATAACTAAAGGGACGTGATGCTCAATCAGAATTATTGTTAAATTAAAACGGTTGCGTAGGTGACGGATAAATTCACTGAGTTGCTGTTTTTCGCTAGGATTCATCCCTGCCACCGGTTCGTCAAGGAGTAATATTTGCGGTTCTAAAGCCAGGGCACGGGCTATTTCTAAGCGTCGTTGATCCCCATATGGAAAGTTTTTAGCTTTTTCTTCAGCCCGTTCGCTCAAGCCAACCAGTTCTAGTAATTCTAAAGCTTTTTGTTTACTTTTGTATTCCTCTTGGATACTTGGCGGTATGCCTAAAACTCCTCTTATTATCCCACTCTTTGTATGTAAATGACGAGCAATTATCACATTTTCTAACGCTGAAAGTTGACCAAACAAGCGAATATTTTGGAAAGTGCGAGCGATACCTAAAGCAGCAATTTGATGCGGACGCAGTTGGGAAGTTTCTTTACCTTGATAAAGTAATTCTCCGCTGGAACGTGGAATGAAACCAGTAATCAAATTAAAAAGCGTTGTCTTCCCAGCACCGTTAGGACCAATGAGTCCAAAAATTTCATGTATATTGACTGTAAAAGAGACATTATTCACCGCGACTAAACCGCCAAAGCGGCGAGTCAGGGATTTTGCTTCTAATATTGGCGATTTAGAGTTGTTAGCGTTAGTGAGGTTTTCTTGCATGTGTCATTTGATAAAATTTAGATGCTTTCATCTTTAATTGTAAGGATTCAGAATCGATGAATTCAGTAGGGGCAGGTTTTGCCGATTAACTTATCGGCTTTAAAATCAATCTGTAAAACCTGCCCCTACTCCTTCTTCAATTTTTGGGTTTGCGTCTTTTCAGTAAATCTGGTGTAATTAAACCTTGGGGGAAAAAAATTGTGCCGACGACAATGAGGAATCCAAAAATAATTAATCTCCCATCTCGCAAAAATTGTGCTAACCAGGTAGGTAAACCGCCTGTATCTGCAACAATTCGCAAAACTTCTGGTAATGCTGTAAAAGCCATACCGCCGACGACAGATCCTAAAAAAGTTCTAGAACCGCCAATCAATACAAAAGTTAAGTAGATAATACTAGCGTCAAAGGTTCCTTGGCGAGCATTCCAAGTATTTAGAAAGTGAGCGCTGATTGCACCAACCATGCCTGCGAGAATACAGCCAAGTGTAAAAGCTAAAACTTTGTAGTAAGTTGGGTTAATTCCCATCGCACCCGCAGCTAATTCATCCTCACGAATAGCTGTAAATGCCCTGCCGACGCGGATGCGTTCTAAACGGTAAAGCAAAACCATCGTGACGATGAGCAATGGCAGCGCAATCCATAAATATTCGATTGGTGATTGGAAAGGCTGAGGAATGCCAAAGATCCCAACAGCACCGCCTGTAATTTCGAGATTTAGAGATAGGACTCGCAGAACTTCTACCAAGGCAATGGTAGCAATGGCTAGATAAATCCCTCGCAACCGCAACGTGGGAATTCCCAACACAACACCCAAAAAACCCGAAACCGCACCAGCAATTAACATTTCCAGTAACAGCAAAGGAACACTGGTAGAGGTAAACACTTTTACTTTTGTCGATAAAATCGCCGCAATATACCCACCCAATGCATAAAATCCTGGGCTAGCTAAAGACAACTGCCCAGCCATTAGCGGTAAGTACAGCGACAATCCCAGCAGTGCCCCCAATACCATAGAGACAATAAGTGATCCGTAAGTTGTGAAGAATTCTGCCATTTTTTAAGTTGGACAAATGACTAAACTTTCTGAATATACCGACGCCCTAATAAACCTTGGGGGCGGACTAATAGCATCATAAATAAAATTCCAAAGGCAACTGCATCTTTATAACCGGAATATTCTGATGGGACAAATGCTTCTACCAATCCAATGACTAAGCCTCCTAACACTGTACCGAGAGTGCTGCCCAAACCTCCCAAGACAATGACGGCTAAACCTCTCAATCCGAAACTAATGCCGAAATAGGGGCCGGCTATGCTGACACTAGAGGCAACTAAAGTGCCTGCCACTCCTGCTAAAAAACTGCTGATGAAAAATGTGAGGATGATGTAGCGATCGCTGTTGATTCCCAATAAACTGGCAGTTGTGGGATCTTCTGCGATCGCCTGCATTGCTTTACCATATTTAGTGTGACTGAGAAAATAGGTGAGAATTGCTACTATCACTATCGATACAGCAAAAATAACGACTTGAACAGTGCGAATGGGGATGGGATTTTCTGTGGTGCCAAAGTTGATAGCAGGCGGTAAACTCCCGTAAATACCTACTGGAAAATTGTAGCTTTCTGCTCCTACCAAATACTGAATTGAGTTCACGATCACCACTGACACACCCAAGCTGGAAACAACCGTCAGTAATGGATCGGAGCCTTTGCGCCGTAGAGGTTGAAAGGCAATGCGTTCGACAATCACCCCAACCAATCCTGTCAGAGTACTGGCAACAATTAAGGCTATAGCAAATGGTAATTGCACAGGCAGCTTGGTATTAGCTAGCAATCCATTGAATCCAAAAGCGCCACCCACAAGTACATAAGTAAAATATGCACCTAGAGTAAACACTGCTCCATGAGCTAAATTAATGATGCCTAAAATGGAGTAGATAAGCGTGTATCCCAAAGCAAAAATTGCATAGACACTCCCTATAGATAACCCATTTAAAAATAGTTGCAAAAACAAACTTATATTCATACAGCTACTTTATAAATGTAAATTTACCATTAGTTCCGTTGGGATCCATTTTGATTTGGGAGACGTAAAACTCTTTTTGAACGACATCACCTGTTGGCGTAAAAGAAATCTCACCTAAAGGAGTCTCGTACTTTCCTGTTAATAGCTGTTTATTTAATTCAGTTCGCAATTTCTCAAGGGGGATTGTACTAATTTTGGTCTTTTTATCCAAAGCTTTTAAAGCTTCTACATACACCTGCACTGCCGTAAAAGATTGGGCACTAAATTGAGCTGGTTCTTTCTTATATTGGTCAACATAAGCTTTGCGAAATGTCTTGTTAATTGCTCCCGGATATTCAGGGCTGTAAGCTTGAGCAATCAAAATCCCATCACAAGAAGCTTTGCAGATGGAGAAAATATTTGGTGTGTTAAAGCCATTCCCACCAACAATGACACCTTTATAACCGAGTTCTCGCAGTTGTTTAACTAAGTTACCTCCATCGACAGCCAAACCAGAGACGATGGCTAAGTCTGGTTTCAAGTTTAGGGCATTGGTGACTTGAGATTGAAAGTCAGTGTCAGAAGTTTGAAACTTTTGCACCGTTACCACTTCTAATCCCATCTCCTTAGCTGTTTTCTGAAAAACTTCTGTCTCTGACTTGTTAAAAGCATCATTTTGAGCGTAAAAAACGGCAACTTTTTTAATCTGGGGATTTTGTTTGAGTGCAGCTTTGATTGAGTTAGGCGCAACTGTATCAATCCCGGCGGATACACGAGCAACGTAATCACCAATTTCCGGAATTCCCTTTGCCGTATTTGATGGGCCAATAACAGGAACTTTAGCACGGTCTGCGATCGGGTCAGCACTGAAAGCTTGCTGTGATAAAGTTGGACCAACAATACCAACCACTTTATCTTTATTAATGAGAGTTTGAAAAGCGTTAATTGCTCCAGCTTCATCGCCACCAGTATCTTGCGACACCAATTTGATGGGAGTACCGTTAATGCCACCCTGATCATTGAAGTACTTTGCAGCCATTTTAGTGCCAACAAAACCTTCTTGACCAAGTAAGGCGACATTACTGGTTTGTGCTAAGGCTACACCAATGGGAATCCCACCAGATGAACCCGTCGTTGGTACTGTATTGTTTTCAGTATTTGTACTTGAATTTGCCGGATTTTTTTTAGCGGTGTCACATCCTGTCAGTAGCAGAGTGTAAGTTGCCAGTAATGCAGTTGTAAAAATAGCTGATTTTTTCATAAACGAAGTATATTCTGTTTTTTTGAATCGATCTCTATTTCACCATGCAAAGGCATAGATTTAAAGATTTTTCAATATACTTAAGCAAGTGGGCGTGAATAAACATAACTTTACATTGAGGTAAACTTTTCCAGTTTGAATCGGATATCCCGAGAGTGAGGCGCAAAGAAACATTAGCTTTAGGACTTACGCAAAAGAGATCCCCCAACCCCCTTAAAAAGGCAGGGCTGTTTCATTCGACAAGGTACGTATTTTGTCAATAGCATT
>CAZZVG010000529.1:0-1695 GCA_964657295.1 Iningainema sp.
AATTTAAGTAATTCCGAACTGCTGGAAAAACCTTGAAGTAGGTTTCTGACATCAACCCCCAGGGAGAAACCGGAATATTCATATTTTAGATTTACAACTAATAATCCCTGCTTTTCCGGAAAAATATAGATATTTTTCATGTGAGCTATACGCTGACGAATCAATGTGGAATTTAATTATTCTTTCCATTGTTATATCCAGTTTTGTCTTTACATGAAGTAAGTGTAATTACTATTGCGCCTAATACTTTCACAAATGAGATCGCCTTGCCACTATCTTCATCATATTAACAAACAAGTTTCTATTTAAAGAGAAGATAATTTTGGGAGTGGTTTCTGAATGATGCAGTGTCTCCCTTATGGCAAATGTAGTAAGCACCAAGCAGGCATGGGATTGCGTTTGATAGAAAAGATTCGTTGTGGACAGTCTACTTGTAAACAAAAAATGGAATTCATTGGCGATCGGACTCTATTGAAGGGTTAAAGCTAGGTGAAGCGTTAGCCATTAGCGTCCTTCAAGACCGTACAAGGCTTTATAACGAGTCATTTAGTGGTTTTACAATCACCAAGTTCGACGGTACAACAATCACCATCAAAGATGGAACAGTTACCGATCAATAGTACACAACCTCTTATATCGTATGCGTTCAGGGGGGGGGTGATTGGTTGAACGACAGATAGCCCCCTAGAGGTGAGCGAGGATTTGGCAGGTTGTTATCGCCTATGAAGTACTGCCGAGTGAAGGTAAGGAAGTCAGACTGATAAAAAAGGGTTATTCAGGGGCGATCGCCTGAAGATAGTCAAAACTTCAGTTATCCCTAATAATTAGGTGTGATGGCGGAGCAACAGGAGATTGTCGGTTTGGACGCTCGTGTTGCGCGAGGGGGGCTACTGCCCGCCCTCAGGACTCCCCCCGATACCAGTTGCTGACCGCCCGCTACAAGGGTTGCTTGCGGTGAATGGTGTGCCTCCAAGTTCTAAAAGCGGGCAGTCACCCAACGGGAAAGCAGTCGCAACAACGGGGGGAACCCCAACGCCAGATGCCTGCGACGGGAAACCCGTCTTCAGCACTGGCTCCGCAACGCGCTGCTCACCGCTTCGCTGCAACTGGCTCAAAAAAAAGCTACAGGTTAATACTGAGACTAAACGCAGGATTCGGGAACGCAAGCGGATTTAAGATAACGGGTAAAAAAATCCGAGTGTGTCAGTCGAAACTTTCCTGAGAAGAAAAAGCGGTCAGCAATGTTGAACCGACCACTTTATGGTCAATTAGTGTATTTTAGTAAAATATATTTATTAATATTTTATATTTTGTGCGTCAGTACTGTTTACTAAACCCTTGTGAAAAACGGTAATTTTAGGGTGAAGAAATAAGGCTTTGCGGGGTGGTATTTTTGCGTTAACTAAACATTAGATTAGTCGTGATGTTTTAGGCTCCTCATGGAATAACCTCGAAGGCCGTTGTTCGGTGCAGACGATAAATGTAAAAATCGCTATCCAGGGAAAAAATCCGCCTGATATTTAACGTTTCCGCCGCGACAAGGGAAGCATCAGCCAGATCCATCGGCACATTTTGATACTGCCTCATCAATTCTCGCATTCTTTGCTGTTCATCAATCCCAGAAGTATGGAGATAGAGCGCCTTCCGGTCAACAAACTGCCATAGAATGTCCTGGGCGAACCAACCCCGCAACTG
>CAZZVG010000529.1:1705-5188 GCA_964657295.1 Iningainema sp.
AACTGATAAAGGAAGTACATCGCTTCCGTAAAACAGCACCACGTTGTCAACAACGGGCTGGTTATTTTTTGATACGCTTCGACACAACGGTGATGCGCTTCGCCCTGTCCCGCATCAATCAAGGCAATTAACGGGGCTGTATCAACCAGCATCACGGTCTGCGAATACCTTGTTTGGCAAGCTTGCTGGCAATGGCTTCACCAAAGACCGTTTTCTCATAGGAAGAGGGCGGTTCAAGCTGACTGTTAAGAGATCCAATCAGCCCTGAAAGAGAAGAAGGCAGGGGGTTTTGCTGTTGAGCATCGGGGGGGATCTGTGACGAAATCCAGTCAGCGGGTGTCATCCCCTGCGTTTCGGCAACAGCCAGCAGGTGACAGTAAACATTCTCTGGCAGGGAAATGAAATGTTCACGCATATGATAAAGCTCTCTATGACTCTTTACTTTTAGCATATCTGTTTGCCGATGAGTATAGGCAAATAGTAAATGATACAACCCTAGGGCTTTTATAGAGTTAATAGAAATGCTTATATTGTTACGTAATTGATGAAAATAATACTTTGAATTTATGCTAAATAGCTATAAAAATAAAACATTGGAAAACCCAACGTAAAGTAGGAGTGCCTGCGACTATGCCACAGTGGTCAATATCCTGTACTCTAATATCTAGTAGTGAAGCTGTCATGCGAACATAATGCAGCATTTAGATCATTTTTAAAATACAGCATTTACGATGCCCCAAATTTGCTCTGCCCGTTCGGTCTCGCATCTGCGGAATGTGGGATGATCTGTTGATAGTCACGCTCACATCGGTACCTGATGGTTTAGATGCGCATGATTTGGAGGGTAAAAGTTTTCCCTTGTGTGTTAGCGCTCTTACGATCGCACTAAGTTCATTTGTGGTGCGTTACGGACTGCTGTCAAGTACGCACCCTACACGACTTCAAAAAAGCTACGTAAAATGTTTCTACTTTCCATTTAGATGACTGCGTATCCACCGCGCCACTTCTTCGACACTTTCATGGACAGTAATTCTTGAAGTATCTAGAAGAGTTATTGGTGGCTTTGTCTTCTGTGCATTATTAATAAACCAACGATTGTATGAGATATGTTCCTTTATATGCTCATCTGTAAAACCTCGCCATCCTGGACGATTTTGCAATCGTGAGGCGAGGATTTCATCATCACAAATCAATGCCAAATAATAAGTTTCTAAAAAATAGCGACGCTCTATACATACTTCAATCTGATTGGGCGATCCACCACCACACATAACGACAGGTTTACCAGATTGCGAAATGTTTTTACATACCCTTAGCCAAGTCTCATTATATTTATGTAAATCAGCTCCAGGTTGTTCTAATTCCTTACGCCAAAGAATGTCGCTTTCCATCACTACAATGTCTTTCATTTTAGAAACAAGTGCCAGACATGTTGTTGACTTACCAGTGCCACTTGCACCCGTGAGAATAAACAGCGGCAACTGAATAAACTTGTGCTGGAATCCACAGTTCGGGCATACCGCAATTGCTCCTTCTCCTTCTTTTCCTGGCACAATTGCTTTATCGACGCGGTATTCTCCACAGTTGGGGCAGATGTTAAACATGATCTTCTACACGCTCCACATTTGTAATGGGATAGTCCGTTAGTGCTAACGGATAAGTTGCTTTTCGATTTCATCACACGCAACGCGCACACCATCTTCTGCTCGGACAATCTGCGCAATTTCTGCTGATGAAGCTGTGTACCTTGGATTGTCAAGCAAGCTTAACTCTTTTACAGCCCGTTTAGCTGTATAATTCTTTCGCCTAATTGTGCGCGAGGTTCCCAAGCGTTCAACTCGTGCAGCATTATCTGGTTGATCGTGACTGTATGGTATTACTAAGGTTGGATGTCCGGCTCGTAATGCCTGCGCAGTTGTTCCAATCCCTCCTTGATGGGCAATCGCACTTGCATGAGGAAAGATTTCTGAGTATGGCACATAATCAACAGCAATGATGCTTTCAGGTAAATCTTTAGGTGGTGGATTTTTCCCAATCAGTAACACAGCACGGCGATTTAACTGTTGCGCTGCTTGAATACTTTCTAAGTAAAAATTTCCAGCAGCAAGTACAACGGCGGAACTTAGAGTGAAAACGATAGGAGGCTCACCGGCATCTAAAAAACGTTGGAGTTCTACAGGTAGTTTTGTCCCTTCTTTTTTGCCGTCGTAGAAAGTGAATCCTGTAATAACCGTGTTTGATGCCCAATCTGGTTGCGGTTTAGTAAAAACAGATGAGAAAAGTGCAAGAACCAGATACGGTGAATATTTTCCTTCAAACAAGGGATGCCCAACAGGTGGTAATCCCAGTTCTTGCCGCAGTTGATACATTGGTTGCGCCCAAGAACGAGTGATAAACTTCGCAAAGTTCATGACGCTGCGATTGACAGTCAAGCCCAGCGGACGAAACTTTGACAGAATTGAAAAAATTGGAAGTACGGGCGGGTCGTAGGCTGAGCAAAAAGAAGCTGGTGATAGGGCGCAAAATGCCCATTTCATTCCTAGCTTTTCTGCAACCAGTTTCGCGGCAACCACACCATCACCTGCAACCATAAAATCTGCGCTTAAGGCAATATTCATTAAGTCGGTGTAAGTGTCGCGTAAATGAGCAAAGACCCAATCGCGAATAACGTACTCCGTTCCTTTTTTTGGGTCCATCATGCGTGCCATTATTTCGGCATCTTCTACCGCAGTGTTATTTGGTCGTAGAGCGTGAAACTCGAACCCTAATGATTCTATTTTCCTGCAGTACTCTTTGTGGGTGGCAAAAATCACATTATGACCGCGATCGCGCAAATCAAGTCCAAGCGCAATCTTGGGATGAAGGTCGCCAAGCGATCCTATCGTTGTTAAAACAATTCTGGGGCATTGTTACTTACAACACTTTGGGTGGCACAAATCACATTATGACCGCGATTGCGCAAATCAAGTCCAAGCGCAATTTTGGGATGAAGGTCGCCAAGCAATCCTATAGTTGTTAAAACAATTCTGGGGCATTGTCCACATTCATTTATTCACTAACTTGAATTGTCTCTACCTGCACGGTTTCTTGCCTTCCATAGCGCAAGTCCCTTTAGTTCGACACTATAATTTTATTGGTACAATTTTCACGCTTCCACAAGTCAGGAGAGAACTGATGATTTCAGATGAAATGGGCAGGCAACTGCACAATCGCTCAACACTTGGCGAACAGCTCACTAACTTGGAAAAAGAGCAGCTAGATGCTTGGTATGCAAAGCTAGATGCAATTGAAAGCAAGCTGCTTGGTGACAATGCTGATTCTCAAATAACAAGCGCAAAATTGCCAACTCAGATTGAAGCATCCTTAAACCAGTTAACATTCGTAACTCAACGCATTCAGCAAATATCTCGCGAAAATGATGATTTACGCCAAGAAATTGGTGTATTACGCCAACAATTGGCGGTTCGACGTTCGGCATGACTA
>CAZZVG010000530.1:0-5182 GCA_964657295.1 Iningainema sp.
GGTTTCTCTGTAAATGAAAGGGAAGTAACTGTGTTTCATCATACACCTCTCCCACCAACTGACATGGATCTTGAGAACGTCCTAGCAAGTTTAAAACGGTTTGCTGGTAGATTTCATGATTATGTAGAATCGGTTCCTGTTTGAACTGATAAATTGCTTGCCGATAGTTTTCCATCTCGGATGCGAGAGTATTTAGTTCATGACCTATAAAATAGGCATGACAGCAGTATGTTTGTAGGTTTAACGCACTATTTTCTAAATCCCCCATTTCTAAGCCGACTTGATATGCTTCTAGGAACCGAGGTAATAAGTTTCTGACAGGGTTTTTCCAGTGACTCAGAAAAGTATAAACAACAAAATAGAGCCGACTCTTGAATGTATCAGCCTTGAAGCGTTCGAGAATATTCAAAGCCAGTTGTCCAAACTGATATCCAGTCTCTATCTCGCCCCTCGCGCAAAGCAAAAGCCCATAATCTGAGTAGGAAATTGTGGAAACTGCACAATTTCCATGTATAATGCACAAATTGATTTGCTTAAAGACTAGCAATGGCATCAGCAGAGGAGTAGCTTGATAGGCAGATGGAACCATTTGAGTTAAAATTCGCATTACAGCCAGTTTTATCGGATCGGTTATCACCCCTAAGTCCAACAAGCTGGGAATGGAATGTTCTTGCAGAGCCATCTGAGTTTGCTGCAATCCTTGCTCAATATCTGCAGGAGTTAGCGATTCTGGAAACTCCACCCCTAATAGCTGTAGTACTTGTAAGCCAATCTGGGTAACTTCCCGTAATTGACTTTGAGCATAGGCACCCAGCATTTTAATTTCGTAGACTCGGATATTGTCTAACAAGCTGTTAGTGTGTTGTAGAATTACGGCTGCGAATTCCTCCATTTGAGAGTAATCTTGGGTTACTTGAGGCAATTTCTGTAACTGAATTGCCATAAATTGGATGATATCATCCGTCAAAGCTAAGGCTTTGATTTGAGCAATATCACATTGCCAATGCCCCATCTTCAGATTAAAGGTAATTAGCCCCTCTTCATGTAGCACCTTGAGAAATTGATTATTAAAAAAAGGATTTCCCTGAGTTTTCTGATATACCAATTTAGTTAACGCTAAAGCCAATTCAGGAGAACAACTGAGGGTATCAGCTATGAGTTGGTTGATGTTGGATTGATTCAGTGGGGCTAAGGTTATGGTGTTAAGAGTTGCCCCACTTTTTTCAATCTCATGTAAAGTCAGTATTAAAGGATGAATTGGAAAAACTTCATTATTTCGATAGGCTCCTATTAGTAATAGATATCCCGGAGCCGTTTGGTTGATTAATAGTTGTATCAGCTTCAAAGAAGCAGAATCACAAGAGTGCAAATCATCGAGAAATATGACGAGAGGATGTTCAATGGTAGTGAAGACAGCAATAAACTTTTTGAAGAGTAAATTAAAGCGATGTTGGGCAGCATTACTAGATAATTCGGGTACGGGAGGTTGTGAACCAATAATCTGTTCGAGTTCAGGAATGACTTCGATAATAACCTCTGCATTCTCTCCTAAAGCTGACAGAATTTCAGTTTTCCATCGCTTAATTTGGGGATCGCTTTCACTCAATAATTGACTCATCAAGTCCCGTAAGGCTTGGACAAAAGCAGATAGGGGAATATTACGATTAAATTGATCAAATTTACCTTTGATGAAATAGCCGCGCTGTCGGACAATAGGCTTTTGAACTTCGTTAACCATCGCCGTTTTACCAATACCAGAAAACCCCGCAACTAGCATCATTTCTGTAGAACCTGCACTCACACGCTCAAATGCTGTTAACAGTGTTTCTACTTCCTTTTCTCGTCCATAGAGTTGCTCAGGGATGATAAAGCGATGCCTACGGCGGGCTACGCCTACGCATACATCTCGTTGTGCAATTTGAAAGTCTGTAATTGTACCTGTTCTATTAAGTTGTTCTAAGCAATTTTCTAAATCATATCTCAGCCCTAATGCACTCTGATAGCGATCTTCAGCGTTTTTCGCCATCAGAGTACTGACAATGTGCGAAAATACGGGCGGAATTTGAGGATTAATCTCATGTACCAAAGGTGGCCGTTTTGCAATATGAGAATGTATCAATTCCATCGGTTCCAATGATAGGAACGGTAATTCCCCCGTCAGTAACTCATAAAAAGTGACACCTAAAGAATAAAAATCAGTACGGTAATCAATCCCGCGATTCATCCGTCCTGTTTGTTCTGGAGACAAATAGCAGAGTGTTCCTTCTAGCACATTGGGATTGATGATCGTTTGAGTTTCCCGTGGCAGTAAAGTTGCAATACTAAAGTCAATTAATTTTGTCTGTTTTGTTGCTGAATTAATTAAAATATTGGTAGGTTTAATATCTTTGTGAATAATGCGATGGCGGTAAAGAAGATCTAAGGTATTGCACAGAGCGATCGCTATTTGACAAAATTCAATCAGGGTTGCTACACCTCCGCCTCTCCCCTTCCACTGACTGAGGGGAATTCCCCCAAAGTCTTCCATCACCATCACATACCCATTTTTGTAGGGTTCTAAGCTGTATATTTGGATAATCAGGGGTGAGTTGAGATTTTTGGCGATGGTATACTGATTGCGAAACTGCACCAGTTGACTGAAACTAGGATAAGGATTCTTCAGCAACTTGAGCACTACAGGTTTTTGGTCAATTTCTCGATACCCGCGATAAACTAGAGTTTTAGAACTGTTGTATATCTCTTGACTAACCTGATATCCAGGAATACTGACTAGAGTCCTATCCATAACTGCTGAATCTTTAAGCCTTTCACACTTAGTATTCCCAAATGCACCCAACGATTCCTAAATAAATTAGCAAATATTTATATCGACTCAATACTGCTCGGTTAAGCCCTTTTTGACCATCATAGATCACGAGATTTCTGGGTTTCAGCCTATTTGATTTCCTTAACCGAACAGTATTGTATATCGACTAAAAAATAAAATTAATGTATAATTCCCACTCTTGCGCTTGACGAACGATCTCAATTTGCCGAATGAATTCGCGGAAGTAAAAACGTCGTTCTGATTCAGATAAATCTAACCAAAATTGCGGAATAGAAACAGCTTGAGCAACAGAACGCAAATTCACAGGCGGAAGAGTTGCTAAATTCTGCTGGAGTGCGGATATTTCTGTGTGGAGTTTATAGGCTCTTAACTTTGCCGTTTCTACATCTAAAACACCTGTTTCTATTAAAGCAGGTAGGCTATCGAGTATCTGTTGCTGAGTAGCGATCGCATCACTAAAATTATTCTTGAGAGCATCGAGCTGCGGAGAGTTGATTTTTTCTACCGCTAAGGGTAAGTCACGGCAAACGGCATTGATTGTTTGTACCAATACCTCTTGGTAAGGTAATGCACGACACTTGGGGCAATTGGTGCAGCTAATCGGACGTAAATAAAGATATTCTTTTTTTTGGTGGCGAATGGTGACACGGGTGATTGTCATGTGTGACTGACACTGAACACAAACAACTAACCCAGCCAGAGAACGTGGTGCAGATGCAGTGCGAGACGCTAAACGCCTGTTCCGCCGCAACAATCGATCAACCTGGGCGGCTTCCTCCCGAGAAATTATAGGAACATGGGTATTGGAGATAATTTCACTATTGTGATAAGCTGTATCCCCACGATACACTGGGTTGGTTAGCCAACGTCGTCCTGTGGTGACAGAAATTTTCTTGCTATATTTTTTTGCTAGGTAACGAACTGCCCCCCGCAAGGAACCATAGAGTAGGAATTGCTCAAAAAAATCTTTAACGACTGGGGAAGTACGGCGATCCACAGTATATTTTCCTTTCCCCCGACGGTAGCCGTAAGGTGCTTTACCAGGAGGGGGAGAAGCATCGAGTCTATTGCGAGCGTGCCCTTGGCGGATGCGGCGACTGCGTTGCTGACGCTGGATTTCGTGTAGTAATTTGAGCAAGTCGGCACGGGGGCAAGCACTTTCAAGGGAAGAGTTATAAGCTTGTTCCACAGCAATAATGGTGACACCCATGGCTTCTAATTCCGCAAGGCGATGGCTAACTTCTTCAACAGTATCGCCCAATTCTTCCAAACGACGGATGAAGAGACTTTCAACAGCTTCTGTTTTACAGTCGTCGAATAATTGCTCTAATTGCGATCGCTTCCCCAAATCTTGATAAACCCTATCCACCGCTCCAAGCCAAATCCCCGGCTCGGGAGGACTTTCCAGCAGAGGATCAGTGTAGGTGTAGGCGAAAATTGTCATACTTGGCTAAGTTCGATGATATTGCCATCTGGATCTTGGGTGAAGAGGGCGGCTCTGCCGGAGGCGCTAAGTTGGATAGGGCAATTATAATTCAGGAGTTGCAGTTTAGCCGCTTCTAGATCCACGACTGAGAGGGCGATGTGGGAATTGCGTCCCCATTTTTCGTTTTGAGGTTCACTCTTAGTCGTTGGCGCAACAATAAGGTGAATTTGATAGTTGCCGATTTGATACCATGTACCTGGAAAATTCAAAGAGCGTTCGACTTTCGATAATGCTAAAACTTTGCTATAAAAATGCTCCGAGCGCTCTAAGTTTGTCACGAGAATGGCTGTGTGGAGACACTGAGTAATCTGCATTGTTTTTTGTCAGTTGGGTTTAACATTATCAGAGTTAGAAAGAATAGCAGTAGCATTTGTACTTAACCGAGAATTTCCTTCGAGAAACCAGCACGGAGTGCATGAGTATCGATAACGTACTTCATCATTGCTTATGACCAATCTAATTGATCCTCGATATCGCCACAAAATTCTGCAATTTTAAAATCTTCTTCCGTTGATTGTTTATTTCCAGAAAACATCCCAAACTGTATGATTTGCCTTTTTTGGGGATTTTTTTGATCTAAAAAAGTTACAATAACACGGCTTTCTGATACATCAGATGGTAATTTATAAAGTTCTATTTTACCATGTTTGTAAACTCCTTCAATGGATTGCAACATTTTTTATACCTAATTTACCTGAGTGTAAATTATAAAGTTGACACCATCAGTTTCATAATTTTCTTAACAAAAATATTGCTAACACTCTGGTGCGATCGCACTCTCTATTAAACGATTATTTTGTGTGATCGCCGAATCAGAGCGAATTTCAACCGAGTGAAGTACATCTGTAGGCGGATACAGCTCTTAGGGT
>CAZZVG010000531.1:0-5180 GCA_964657295.1 Iningainema sp.
TTGGGCTTCACCCGATATTCCTCAACGGGATGTGCTACAACATTGTCGTTTAGCTGAAAAATCAGCAAAAAATAACGGACGCGATCGCATAGCCTTCCGCATCTTATTTAACAACGGTAATTATTTAGAATGGGTGTGCCCTTGGTGGCTTTTAGAAGCTGGTTTGCTGTCAAGTTATCGCGATCGCGAGGGGAAACAAAACTGGACGCACATATATAATGATGTCGCCGTCTTAGAATCTCGCCATGCTTTCGATGACGATGGTTTAGATGTTGCGTTAGGTTTACTGGAGATATATTTTCCCAAATATGTAGATGTGGTTAAAGACAAACAAAAGCAATTGCATCCAAATGATGCCAACTTAATAAGTACCAACTCAGGGATTTTAGGCGAGTGTAGAATGTACTACAAGGACAAGTCTGAAGAAAGAGACGAAAACAAAATCAACAAAGCTTTAACTAACTGGATAATTAACCTTGCAAAGGTAGGATTTCATCTATGTCAGCAGCAGAAACAGTAGAACAGAATTCAACATCCTCAGACAATTTTCGACCAGTATTCAAATATTTGATAGTCATAGAACCTTTAGGTTTTCTCTACGGTAGTGCAGGAAAATTCCTCTCACCAGAAAACTTAGTGGGACGTTCTGGAAGTAGTTTTCCTCCTCATACACCTGCTTTATCGGGGTTATTTGCTGCACATTACAAAGGTAATATGGATGACCTAGAAAAATTGCAACTGGCTGGTCCATTTTGGGCTTGCAGTAAAAACCCACAAAATTTTTACGTTCCGACTCCTTTCAATTGCTTAGTTAAAAATAACACAATTGAAAACTTAATTTCATGGTATAAAGATAGCAATCCTACTGAAGATAGTGAAGGAAAATGGCTACCATCTGTTGTTGACAAATTTGATAAAGGAAGTTGGATTGCTATTCGTGATTGGAAGCGAATAAAATTAGGAAATCAACAACAATGTCAGCGAATTAAAGTAGCTACTCCTCCTTGGAAATATACTCCACATCTACATCCCCGACTCAGAGAAGATGAGCGCAGAGTTAACGAAGATTTAGCACGTGGTAGTTTATTTCTAGAAAATGCAGTGCAATTGAATCCTGATGCTTGTTTAATTTACCTCTCCAACACTGAGCTTCCAGATGCTTGGTACCGCTTCGGAGGAGAGGGACACATGGTAGATGTTAAATGCCTTGACTTATCCCCGACTGTTCAAAATTTGTTCAAACAACCTGTGGGCAAGAGTTTTGCCATCATTACACCTGCGGTTTGGGGTTCAAATCGCTTATCTTATCGAGAACCTGTATATCTGCAAAAAGGCAATAAAGAGAAATACAACGGAGAGAATCCAGAAAGTAACGAGAAAAAAGTGTGGTCGGTAGACGCTTTAATCACAGAACGTCCCATACCCTTCCGTTACCGCTTGGGAAATAGTAAAAATCAGGGGGAAAGTCAACAACTTGGCGATCGCCAACAGCCGAATCAACCGCCAAAACTCTTATCTCGCGGACGTTATGCGGTTCCTGCGGGTAGTGTTTACATATTAAAAGAATCAATAAATCAATCTTGGCAAGAGTGGGATGACAATTGGTTCCCGCAAGAAGGTCCTTCACTCAAACGCTGGGGGTGTGGTTTAGCACTACCTTTACCAAGTGCTTTTGGGTGTTACCGCTTACCTTGTTCCTGTTCTATTATTGATGAAAATTAATCTGGACTATTGTCAATGTACCAAAAAGCTTACGGCATCATCGAAACCCTAGCACCTCTGCACGTCGGAGCAAGTGCAGGAGAAGAAACGGGTAATTTGAATTTGGTTTTCCGCGACCAATTTACCCAGACAGGGATTATTCCTGGTAGTTCGATTCGGGGTAGGTTAAGGGCAGATATGCGTTTAGAAGAAAAAGCTAAAGCCAAAACTGGTAATGAATTGGAACAAAATAATCAGACAGAAACTCAAGAGACGCCTAGCAATGAAGCACAAAATAATCAGACAGAGACTCAAGGAACACCTAGTAATGAAACAAGAGAAAAAGCTCAAGAAAAACTTAGCTTAGTTGAATATTGGTATGGAAAAGATGCAAAAAAAGGACAAGCTGATAGTACGAGTGAAGGTCTGGTCAAAATAGAATATGCTTCTATTCTTTGGCTTCCTATTTATTGTCCAAGTCAACCTGTTGTTTTGGTAACTTGCCCTGCTTTGCTCAAACGATATCAAAAATTAGCTGGAAAACCCATACAGAAGATTGATTGAACCATACAGTTATTATGTCCCTCCTGGTATTAAGAAGCCTGAACGCTCTGCTTTATTTTTTAACTTAGGTTGTTTACCGTTGAAAAAAGAAGAAGTAAAACTGGGCGAATATACTAAAGAAATTGAATCTATTCAAGACTATAAAGTTATGATAAGTTGATTGGCTGTCATTGGGAATGCCAACATTCAGGCTGGAAACATGATCTCTCTGAGTGGATAAATGATATCAAAAACCCAAAACACCTAGGCGAATTTCTCAAAACTTTAGAGAATGTATGCAAGAAGTATTTTCCAGTCAAAGAACCTCAATTTTTAAACTGGCGAGAAGCTTGGCATAAAAAACGTGTCGCTATTTACAGTAAAATCGTTAGTCAATCTCAAGTTATTGAATTGTTTCATAATGAGATTTATAAACAAACTCAAGCTATTGGTGGAAGAAAAACAATAACAAGACAAAAAAATGGCAGAGACGAAGAAATAGAAGTTTTAGTAGTTAGTTCTATATGGCATCGAATCTTGCCAATAGATAACAATCAATACTTAGAAATTGTCACCGTATTTCATGGCGATCGCAATACCTGGAAACACCAGGAGAGAGGAAACCAACTGCAACCCTTTATTAAAAGTTTAAAAGAGAGAGGGTTGCAGCTATCCTGGGGACAAGAACCTCAATAAAACTAAACATCAATTAAGCACTTTAGTCCATTTTAATAGACTTCAGCTATCAGCTAGGGAATTGTCTTCCCTGGTGGGTTATGGAATCATCTAATTTCATTCTTTTTTAGGAGAAAACATCATGCATCGAGTAATTATATCTACTATTGGTACCAGTTTACTGACCAATCAAATTAAAAGAGATAACTCAGAAGAAAAGGATTGGTATTCGCATCTGCGCAATACAGCTAATCTTAATGAAAAGGATACACCAAAAAACATTAAAGATATTATTAGTACCCTTGAACAAAGAGCAGATGCACAGCTTAGTAATGCAAAAATTCCCCAAATACGCCGTGCAAGTGCAGAATTAAACGGCATTTATGGTATTTATCAAGAGAATTTGATTCAAGGAAGGGAAGATTATCATTTTCTCATTGCTACTGATACAATTCAAGGTATAACTACAGCTAAAATTGTCGAAGCTTTTCTCAGAAAACAAGGTTTCATTAATACTAGTATTTATGCTCCAAGTGGGCTGTCTACAACTAGCACAGAAGCTTTTTCTGTGGGGATTGATGCCTTAATTTTTTGGTTGCAAGAAACTATTCCACCCTTAAAGGAAAGTAAATACAAAATTTCTTTTAATTTAGTAGGTAGTTTCAAGAGTTTACAGGGTTATCTCAATACCATTGGTATGTTTTATGCAGATGAGATAATTTATATTTTTGAAGGAGAAAAATCAGACTTAATTACGATTCCCCGTTTACCAATTTCTGTGGATAATTCCTTAATTAAACCCTACACTATGCAATTAGCTTTATTAGATGCTGGTGCGGGACTTTTACCCCAAGAAACTGTAGGAATTCCGGAAACGATATTAGGAGAAGTTGATGGAAAAATGACGCTTTCAACCTGGGGAAATTTAATTTGGAAGCAGTGTAAAGATGATTTACTTTCGGGTGATTTAATTTCTTTCTCTAGATTAGAATATCAAGATACCTTTAGGGCTGATTACAACAGAGTTAGAGAAAAAAACAAACGAGTCAAGTTGCAAGAAACTTTAGCCACAGTGACACGTTTATTGAATGAGTCAAATGGTGATCCGGCTATTCTCAGACAGCATGGAGGAATACAGTATAGTAAGTACACTAATAAAGGAAATATTGACCATTTTCGTGTAACACAAAGTGTTCGGGTAAGTTGTGTTTGCAAAGAAGGTAAGTTGATTTTAAACCACTATGATGAACAACATGATGATATAAATAATAATCCTTGATAATTGTAATAGTACATTATTAATATGGCGCTGAAGCGCAACTACGAGCCTATTTCAGAGTCCAAAATATCAAATCCAAAATCCGAAATGTATCACAAAGCATACGGCATTATTGAAACTTTAGCACCTCTGCACATCGGCGCGAGTGCAGGGGAAGAAACGGGTAATTTGAACTTGATTTTCCGCGACCAATTTACCCAAACAGGGATTATTCCTGGCAGTTCAATTCGGGGTAGATTTAGAGCAGATATGCGGGAAATCAAGGAGAATGAAAAAGAAAATAGTAGTGATGGAAAAAGTAAAGAAGAGTTAGAAAAAAGCCAAAAGGAGAAAGAAAGAAAATGGTATGGTCATGAAGCCATATCGGGAGAAGAAAATAAAACTACAGAAGCACTGGTAAAATTTGAATATGCTTCTCTGATATGGCTTCCAGTATTTTGTCCCGGTCAACCGATTGTCTGGGTAACATGTCCAAGGTTACTGAAACGTTATCAGCTGATAGCTGGAATCAACGTAGATTTACCATTACCATATTCAGCACCGAAAACTTTACAAAGTCGTCAAGTTGGCACTAATCATCGAGTTCTATTTTTCAACCTCGGTTTTATCGAAATTGAACATCAAGATGATCTCTCTGCTTGGATACCAACTGGTACTGATTTAAATCGCGATAGTTTGCTGGTTGTTGCTGACAATGATATTGCCATGTTACACGATATGGCGCTTTATCGTCAAAGTCGAGTGAAGCTAGCAGATGACGAGAAAAAGGTAGAAGGAGGTGCGTTTTTTAACGTAGAAGCTTTACCGGAAGGAAGTGTTTTGGTGTTTCCCATCGCTTTGAAGCAAAACGGTTGGAAACCTTTTGGGGATAAGAAAAAAACAGAAGAACTATATTTCGGTGGGTTGGAGTCGATTGGATTTGGTCATTGTCGAGTGAGATTAGCAGGAGACTATTAATCATGGGTTGGAAATCTTACGATTT
>CAZZVG010000532.1:0-5176 GCA_964657295.1 Iningainema sp.
TATCACACTTACTATTGATTTGTATTAAAAGTGGAGTAGTACATGAGCATTAAAGTTGGTGACAAAATTCCGTTGATTAATTTATGGCAAATGAGCAGTTCAGGACCCGCTACTATATCTACTGACCAACTGTTCAAAGGGAAGAAAGTGGTTCTGTTTGCTATTCCCGGTGCATTTACATCTATATGCTCGCATCAGCATCTGCCGGGTTTTATTCAACAGGCCGATGAAATCAAGGCTAAAGGTGTTGATATGATTGCCTGTGTGGCTGTGAATGATGTTTATGTAATGGATGCTTGGGGTAAAGCTCAGAACGTTGGTGATAAAATACTTATGCTCGCTGATGGTGATGGCGAATTTACTACATCTATCGGTCAAATATTCAACTTGCGAGGTAAAGGATTTAGTGTACGTTCTTCTCGCTATGCCATGGTTGTTGAAGATGGCGTAGTAATGTCTTTAGATGTTGATGAGCCTGGAAAATTAGAAGTAAGCAAGGCTCAGAAGGTTCTGGAAAAATTGTAATCGACCTCAATAAAATTTATTACCAAGATATTTGGAGTGGCTGCAATCACTGACTCCAGTCACAAGAGCAAACTGTCCTCAACTCAGATCTTGCACCATTATCAACAAGACCTAAAAAACCGGGTAACTAAGACGATAAATTAAGATTTTCAGGCTAAGTGGTTGGCATCAAACCCAGTTTTTGACGCAGGTGCAAGATGTTAGCTCAAGAAACTTTCGCAGCACAATCACTTAGAGGAAGTATAGATATGAGAACCATTGAATATTTTTTGTCTTACCTTTACAGTTTAGGTGTAAAAATTTGGATTGAGGGCGATGGACTATGCTGTAATGCTCCCAAAGGAAAGCTAACACCAGGCCTACGTGACCAGCTAGCTAAACGCAAAACAGAAATCCTCAAATTTATACACCAAGCTAATGTGACCTCACATAATACTCATAAATATATTCGCTCCCACCAACAGGATACAGGTGTTCATCAGTTGTTTCAGGCAACTGAAATCGTAGACTGCACCCTGGATAAACCCCCGTCTTTTTTTCAAGAGGCACGATTACGTCTCTATCAATTTGAAACTGACGTATCCTTCACTCAAGAACGAAAATGGCTTGAGCAAAACAGTCCTTATGTTAAATATGCAAGGGTGGAATCTGCATACAGTAGGTTAGGTTTACTTACAGCCTTACAGTTTGAGGGTGAGCTTAACCCACAAGCACTGGAAAAGAGCTTTAATGCGGTCATATGCCGTCATGAAGCTTTAAGAACCACATTTAAATGGGTAGGAAATCAAGCAGTTCAGAAAATAGCTTCAGAACTCAAAGTGTTTCTACCGGTAGTGGACCTCAGGCAGTTACCTGAGACAGTTCATGAAGCAGAGGTTGTAAGACTAGCCAAAGACGAAGACCAGACTCTGTTTGACCTTTCAGAAGGTCCATTACTTCGGGTGAAGCTGCTTCAACTCACTGACAAGCAATATATAGTTTTTTTAAGCATCCATCATATTATTATTGATCTTCAGTCATTGGAGATACTTATTCGAGAACTTGCACTGTTCTATGAAGCATTTTTAAATGCGAAGCCTTTACCGCTTCTTCCGAATCTTCCTATTCAACCAGCAGACTTTGCATACTGGCAACATCAATACCTACAAGGGGAAATTTTAGAGAAGTTACACGCTTATTGGGAAAAGCAGTTATCGAGCGTATCCCAACCTCTAGAATTTCCTACTGATTTTTCCCGACCAACAACTTTTACCTTCCAGGCTGCTAAGCAGTCTGTAGCAATATCTGAAGCTTTAAGCAATGAACTTAGAACTTTCATATCTAACCAGAAAGTCACCCTATTTATGACTCTGCTAACTGCCTTCCAAGTATCGCTTTATTATTATACTAGGCAGACTGATGTCCTTGTAGTTACTTCAATGTCAGGTCGTAATCGCATTGAAGTCGAAAACTTAATAAGCCTTTTCAATAATGGCGTAGTCTTACGTACAAACTTATCTGGTGATCCTACTTTCATAGATATGTTGAGTCAAGTACGTAAGGTAGTTCTTGACGCTCATGCTCATCAAGATTTACCCTTTATCAAACAGACGGAGATTTTACTAGGTGAGCAGTATCTGAATTATATGCCATTGCTTCCAGTAGTGTTCACTCTAGACAAATTTCCCACAAAGGTTCCTAATTTTTCTGGTTTGAGTAATATGAAGTTTTTATCTTTTGATAACAAGACAAGATCAGGAAACGACTTATCGCTACGATTATTAGACAAATCAGTAGGATTGGAGGGAGCATTAACCTACAATGGCAACCTTTTCAAATACTCTACAATTGCACGTATATTGTTTCACTTTCAGACTGTGCTTGAGAGTATCATAGTTAACCCAAAGCAGCGTTTATCAGAGTTCTGTTCAATGGGGGACGTATCAACGGCATCTGAGTGAGCAGGAATATGTCATTGGTAAATCTAAGAATCAAAAAATTGAACTTACTCTTAAGGAACACATTTTGGAACCCTTATTCTGCAATGCTTTCACGAAATCGAGAAAAATGTGTTCCTTTCATATGTTGCTAGTGGCGTAAGCCGCTAGTTGGAGGCTAACATCTTGCACCGTTCTCAACTAGTGGGACTTAAACAAAAATTAAGCCCAAATGTAGCCCAAACTAGCCTTATAAGCGGCAAATACGTCACGATTATGGGTCAACCAATCAAAAAAACGCTCTTGTCATAGCCGTTCTAAAGGCTTCTAAAGCTTCAGTAAAAGTGTTCAAAGGAATAGATGCCCACCCGATCGCTTTCCTTTCAGTTGTGATATCTCTATTTCTCTAGTTACTACCCATACTGTTCTAGGTTTATCTAAGTTTAATTGAATTTCTGTAAAAGCCTCTTTAGGCAAGCCCTGTGCTAATTCATCTAGCCGCATTGTTTGTTGAACATTTTCTGATATATTAATAGTTATTTTTCGATTTTTGGCTAATCCCCCTAAGTACTTTAATTGTCTGAACTCTAACGCTAGTAAGAAAGATGTATTGTTGCCATATCCAGCATCTATAAGTACGATTCCCGGTTGATATTTTCTCGACAATGCTCTATCTATTAACTTGAGCGCTAATTCAGTTTTTTTCTCAAATTCTGGATCTTGTTTACCTGAGGGCATTGAATCCGCGTGTTGATATAACTCTATATCTAATGGCAAGCTTTTTCGTCCATCATATAAATGAGTTGTTACCACTACTATGCCATTATCTGTTTTGCCGATTTCTCCTATGTATTGTCTGCCCACTCCATCAGTAAAATTACCACTTTTTCTGTGACCAGAATCATCAATTATTAAGCTAAATCCTCGACTAATTCTGGTTTGACTACACTTGTTCATCATCTCTAATCGAAGTTCATTGATTTTGGAATCAGACCAAGGTGCTTCGGTTAAAAAGTGGTGTAATTGATGGTATTCAACTCCTGAGCGCGTTTTCTGCCATCTGAGACAGGTTTTTTCTCTCGCTTTCCCCCAGTAATCCCCCCAAATAATGCCTAAACCCTCTTTTTTGGGCTTTATGAGTAAACGCTTCATCAAACCTTTGACACCATTTCTCAAAACACGGAGGCATGGCTGCGGGGGTTGTTTCTTTCATTGAGTGATACTTCGATGTGAAAGCTTTGCTGGTAAAGCATTATACTCTATTTTTCCTTTTTATTTTGTTTAAGTCCCGCTAGCCAAACTGCCAAGCATTCACGCAAATATGCAAACCCTGAGTACGAGCTAAATATTCTGCCTGCTGCTACCTTTTAAATTCGTCGAACTCACGCTAACTGAGAAGTGGTATATGGAAACAAGAGTCAAAAAATCGCAGGTTACCCTCCAGGCTTTTCGCTCCAGAAATTTTTGCCTGTACTACATAGGTCAGGGAATTTCTCTAATTGGTACCTCGATAACTCAGGTAGCTACTAGCTGGCTTGTGTATAACTTAACTGATTCTGCCTGGTTGCTGGGTCTAGTGGGCTTTGCCAGCCAACTTCCTACTTTAATTTTGATTCCTCTGGGTGGAATCGTCGCTGATCGTTGGAACCGCCACCGTATCCTGATTGTAGCCCAGATTCTAGGGATGCTTCAGTCTCTAGTTCTGGCGTGGCTAACCCTAAAGGATAGTATTAACATCTGGTACATTGTGGTTCTTGGTGTGCTGCAAGGGATAATCAATGCCTTCGATCTTCCGACCCGGCAAGCGTTTCTACCGGAAACGGTCGGCAAGAAAAATCTTAGTAATGCGATCGCCTTGTACTCCTCCGTTGTCAGCATTTCATCTTTACTTGGACCGGTGGTTGCGGGTGTGTTGATCGTAACAATTGGATCGGGCCTTTGTTTTTTGATAGATAGTATCAGTTACGTTGCCGTCATTATTGCCCTCCTCGCGATGCGGCTTGCTCCCAAAAAAGTCTTCATTTCTGTACGGAAGCCTTTAGAAGAATTAAGAGCCAGTTTAACTTTCGCCCTCAGTTTTCTATCGATCCGGTTAGTCTTGATCGGGTCAGCTTTAGCCTCCTATGTGTGGGGAGTTTATATGGTCTTGGGACCCATTTTTGCCACGGATGTTCTGCATGGTGGAGCCAACACCTTCGGGTTCCTGATGACAGCTTCAGGTGTAGGAACGCTGACTGGCGGTATCTACTTGAGTTGGCAGAAGAAAACCTTCGAGTTGAAGAAAGTTTTAGTATTTGGGTCAGCGCTCATGGGTGTGAGCCTGAGCGTATTTGCCCTGTCCCATGTGTTATGGCTTTCGCTGTTCTCACTAGTGGCAGTTGGTTTTGGATTTATTTTACAGGTAATTTCCAGTCGTACAGTGCTACACTTGCTGGTAACTAATGAAAATCGTGGGCAAATCATGGGTCTTTACGTCATGATATCTACAGGTGCAGTACTTATAGGCAACCTAGTTGCCGGAGCCTTGGCAAGCAGCATCGGTGCTGTCAATACTGTCATCCTCAGTGCCAGTATCTGTATTGCAAACTCACTTTTCATTTATGGGCATCGCATAATAGAGGAATGATATGTCCAATGGTTGACCACATAGATTTGTGTGATTTGAACCATAATTTGGCAAAACGGTCACGAAATACTTCAAAAGCACTTGTTACTTAAAGGATTGTAACTTAAAG
>CAZZVG010000533.1:0-5176 GCA_964657295.1 Iningainema sp.
AAAAAGTTATGAATTGGGTTAGGGTAAGAAAAACCTACCCTTTACCCTAACCCAATTCATCTAGTTATGTTTATTTGCGCCCACCTACTTAATCATCAACTCAGCTTAAAGACTTTCAGCTAATGGATTGCTGCTCAACATCTCGACCAATTACCAAAAGACTTGCACAGCCTGAAAATTCTCTGCCATTCGAGAGAAGACCCTTAAATCCACAACAGGTGCGTTCCAGAAAAACCAACTTTCAGTTTTCTGCTGAGATTCCTAAGCTGTGGCTAAGAGACAACTTGATCGTGACTCACTTCTTTAATGGGATTAATCTGTTTCTTCCCGCCTTTGAGGCGTTTATGGTCAGGGTGATGAAGGCGCAACTGAAAAACGTTGACTCTGCCGAACTCAAAAAGCAAATTTCTGGTTTTATTGCTCAGGAAGCAACCCACAGTCAAGCTCATGAGCAGTACAATCAAACGCTACGGGAGCAGGGCTATAAGTTCGATGCTTATTTGAATACCGTAGATTTTGTCTTTAGCCAAATCCTAGAAAAACGACTAGGAGCGAAAGTCAGTTTAGCCGTGATAGCGGGCTTTGAACACTTGACTTCGGGACTGGCTGAAATTGCCCTCAGATATGATATGCTAATAAATGGTGACTATAAAATGAAAGCGCTTTGGGAGTGGCACGCAGCAGAAGAAATTGAACACAAAACCTTGGCGTTTGACTTTTTACAGGTGATTGACAACGGCTATTGGTTGCGATCGCTAGGAGCGGTAATAGGCGCGGCGATTGTCGTGAGCGGCATCGCCTCTGGAATGCTGCTCCTGTGTGTCCAAGAGCCTAACTTCTTTAGTATTCAATCTTTGGTAGATCTGAAGAAACTGTTGTTGACAGAATATAAGCTTGTTCCTCGCAGTCTCAGTATTTTCTGGCAGTACTTTAAGCCAACCTTTCATCCCTCTCAGCGTTCTTCGGATTATTTAGGCGAACGAGTTTTTACTGCAAATTAAATCTCAGTATAGAGTCGGTGAGAGATGGCTAATCTTAATCCTAACGAGTTGAGTGCCTTTCTTGAGCGCATTGCGAACGGAGAGGAAAGCGAAGCTTATATTCCAAACTTTATTGAAATCCTAACAAAATTAGAAGTAGACAAAGATAATATCCAAGCCTTGCTACAAATTTTTCGTGAGTTCAATCAAAAAAATCACCAAATTGTTGTGCAGTTGGGCAAATACAACTTCAACATAGGTGAAGCAAAGAATAATCAGATCGGTGATATCTATCAAGGCATAAATACAGAAACAATCAAAGCAGCTATCCAAGAAGTATTGCCAGAAACAATACAAGGTATTAGCATTAAAAATTTAGCTCAGGTAAATGCACAAATTTCTCGACCATCTAATTATTCACCTCAAACAGCAAGCGAAAATTTTTTAGAAACAAGTTATTTAGAAACGCAAGTATTTTTACCTCCGCCACCACCTCCAGCCATTTCAACTTTTGAGTTTGAGGTAGTAACTGTAGATGTCCAAGGAAAAATTATTAAACGTTATAGTAAGCAGGCGGAGTACTTTGTAGAAAATTTAGGTGATGGCGTTGCATTGGAAATGGTTTCTGTTGGAGGGGGTACATTTCAAATGGGAGCGCATCAAAATGAATTTGGGACAATTGAGGATGAACGTCCCCAACATCTAGTCAGTCTCAAAGACTTCTCTATGGGTAGATATCCCATTACTCAAGCACAGTGGAGAGTGGTTGCAAACTTTCCAAAAATCCAGCATGACCTTGACCCCAACCAATCCTATTTTAAGGAAGATAACTTACCTGTAGAGTGTGTCTCTTGGTATGAAGCGGGAGAATTTTGTGCGCGACTATCGCAAAAAACTAGGCGAGTATATCGCTTACCAAGTGAGGCGGAATGGGAATATGCCTGTCGCGCCCAAACATCATCCTCATTTCATTTTGGTGCAACAATTACGACGGATTTAGCAAACTACTGCGGACAAGAACAGCAGTTTAATGGAGTCTATCGCAAAAGAACCACTGAGGTTGGTATTTTCCCTGCTAATGCCTTTGGATTACATGATATGCATGGTAATGTCTGGGAATGGTGCGCAGACTATCAACATGAGGATTATTATGATGCACCATCAGATGGCAGCGTGTGGATGAAGGATGGAAATTCGGAATATCGAATACTGCGGGGTGGTTCTTGGGATTATTCTCCGAGTTATTGTCGCTGTGCATCTCGCTTTTTCGATAACCCAAGTTACAAGAACAAGGAATTTGGTTTTCGTGTTGTCTGTTGTCTATAAAATATTTTTCAATTAATTTTAAAATGTTGTTCTATCCTTTGTTTTAACTCTGCAATTGAAACAGCTTCTGATAGTTTTACACTAGTCTCTCGTCGAATTTGAGCCTTTGTATCTCCTCGTTTTCTATTACAGTAATCTCTATAAGGATGAGAAAGCCAATTCCAACTTCCTACTACAGCGTACTTCGAGTCACAAAGTAAAATTCTTTCATGGGTACCCTTACTTTGCAAGTATTTTTTTTCCCCAGAGAAATCAGGCTTGAATTAGGATATTGAGACAATATTTTTTGTAAATAATTTTCAGCATCACTATCATTATCATCTTTACCCTCAGCACTTATATAGCCATAAATTACTGTTACCTTAACTCCTCTTTCAAGCGCTGAAACAATATCTCTAGCAAACCGCTTTGGTTCAGAATTAGCTTGAGAACCACGAATCCAAGGCGTAACAATTATTAGTTCTTGTTCAGCTTCATCAATAGCTGTTCTTAAAATATCTAAATGGTCACAATCAAGAACCAGGGAAGCTCCAGGCTGCTGCTTAGGAATTTCTGCCTCGGATTTATACTCTAAAATTACACCATTTTCTCGAATATGTTCAACAAGCCGACGTGAATAGCCTTGAGCTTTCTCTAGCCTATAACGGTTGCCAACCAAGATAAAAAGTTCTTCTGCTCTAGATACAGCAACATTGAAAAGATTTGGTCTTTTGTTAATCCAATCACAACTAAAATTATCTTGTGGTCGGCATACTTTTGTAGACAGGATTATTACTCGCTTTTGTGAACCTTGAAATTTGTGAACTGTCGCAATTGCATTTTCCTTTAATCCCGAAAAATATTTTCGCAAACTCTTATTTAAGGCTTGAGCATGAATGCTAAAGGGTGAAATAACACCAATATCTTCTAGTGAGTAACCTTGATGAACAAGATGTTTGATTACTTCATGTACCGCAGTTACTTCTTCCTCATTGACATTACCCTCGATGCGTCCCTCGACATGGTAAGCAATTAAGTTTGTTTCCAATAGAGGTGATACGGGTGCTGTCTTTACTTCTAACCCATATCCAACAATGCGATCGCAAAATTGAATAATGCTAGGTTGACAACGGTAATGTTCAATCAGACGAATTCCTCGACCCGCATCACCATCTTCTCCGCTTGCTCCAGCTGCTCGATGATAGGTAGTGGCGCGTTCTATCTCCTCTGGACTGTAACGATGATAGTCAGTTTCAGATAATCTTTTGTCAATAAAAGCTGTTTGACGGTATTGCTCGCGCCTTTGGTTAGCTAAAGTCATCACAGGTTCAATTTGAAGCGGGTCGCCAACAATAATGGCTTTGCGAGATCGCACCAACAAGGGAAAGGTCTGATGCTGCAGAATCATTCCGGCTTCGTCTACAATAATCCGGTCAACACATTCAGAAACGCACGGTAGCATATTTCGCACTGAAAGCAACGTGCAGGTGATAACCGGAAATATTAAACTTATGGCTTGAAGATTTTCTTCTAAATATTCTAAATTTTCGGAAAATGTTTTACGAACTCTATCATTTCCAGTAACAAAATTTGAATATGACGTTAAAGCCTTTTTGACATTTTCCTTGTTTCGCAGTGCTTGTTGATTGAGAAATTGCCGCGCTAATTCAAATAATCTTTTATGTTCTTCGTGGTAATCGATATGGAAATAATCATAAAAATCTCTTAGTTCAGTTGCCAACCTGATCTCTAAGGCTGTTAATTCTGTGAGTGCAGCATCGCGATCGTTACCAAAACGGTTGATGTTCTCAGAAACTTCTCTTAATTCATTTTGTACGCTTTGTAACTCTCTTGCGCGTTCAAGTCTTGTGCGAACAAACCCCGCCTGCTGAGTCAAAATACTGCGACTGGTTGGGTTTTCAATAGGAAAGGGAGTATCAAAGGTTTGTAGAATATATTCTTCACATCTCGAAGCCGTTCGTACCACAATTTGTCTTTCTGTTCTGCGAGTCAGCCAAAGTAAAAACCTTCTCCACCAAGGTAAACTACTTCCAGGTAGCTGTGATTCAGCATTATTAAAAATATCTTCAATTTCTCTATAGGCATTTATTGGAAGTTGTGTATAAAGTTCCAGTTTTACAGCCCTTCTCTCAAGTATGTTTTGAGCAGCGTTTGAGTTCTCTATTTCTAATTCCAGTTCTTGTATTTTTCTCTGAAGCTGAGGCTCTTGAGTTTCATCTAAGTCACGTTGACGACGCAGGTTTACATAGTGATTTTCGTGAATAGTTAAATCTGCTTTTATTTTTTTTATTTCTTCTACTAGATTATTGCAAATTTTATCATCAAAAAAATTTTTTTCTAACAACTCTGCAATTGCACTTTGTAGCAGTTCTTTAGCCCCTCCTGGAGAGTTAATGTTAGTTTTACTTCCGCCTTTGAGATAGAAAAATTTGTCTTTTAGAGGTTTATCTTGGAAATATTCATCCAGCTTTTCAATAACGTTTTCAACAGCTTTATTTACGGTACTGCTAACAACCGTCAAGTTATTGATGTCCTCGCCAGTTTCAATCAAACTGAGCGCACGTTTGACAACTTGCTGGGCTATTACATGAAGGATAAGAGTAGTTTTCCCAGAACCTGGCGGCCCTTGGACAGCAGTTATTGGTTCACTTTGGGCGTGCTTCAGTGCTTTTAATTGTGAGTGGGCTGGCGGATGGGTTGGGAAAGCACCCGTATATTTGATTTTGTGGGCTGGAGGTTGAGGTATACCAAATAAATATTCGTCGGCTGGGTGCTTCGATGTCAACCAATTTCTTGGATTTGACTGAATATCCTTCAAGTCTTGCTTGAGATGCTTATTGTAGTTACTTACCTTAAACTGAAACAAGTAA
>CAZZVG010000534.1:0-5171 GCA_964657295.1 Iningainema sp.
CTTCGAGGAATTTATCGAGTGGTATCCCAACGACGGGGTGCGGTACGAGCTACATAATGGAGTAATTATTGAGATGGCATCCCCAACCGGAGACCATGAAAAAGTTGTTGGATTTTTAGCACGTAAACTGACTGTGGAGTTTGATCGACTCAACCTACCCTACACCATTCCTAAAACCGCATTCGTTAAAACACCTTCTACTAAATCCACTTACTCACCCGATGTATTGTTACTAAATCTTGATAATCTCGGCAACGAACCTCTTTTTCAAAAACAGTCAACAGTTACTCAAGCAGCATCTGTACCCTTAGTAGTCGAAGTCGTTAGTACCAATTGGCGGGATGACTATCACCTGAAGTTTGCCGATTATGAGGAAATGGGTATCCCTGAATTCTGGATTGCAGATTATGCAGCGTTAGGGGGTAAGCGGTTCATTGGAAACCCCAAGCAACCTACTTTCTCGGTATGTCAGCTTGTGGGGGATGAGTACCAAGTAACCAAGTTCACGGGGAATAATCTAATCGTATCCCCCACCTTCTCCCAACTTAACCTCACTGCACAGCAGGTTTTTGATGCGGCTTTGTAAATTGGGGTGGGGGTAAAATTTCCGTAACCGTTCAGGGGGGTTAGACTTGAACCCTAGTTCAGCTTTGTTGGTGTGCTACGAACGAACACGGCAACCCAATCGCCTGGGTAATTCATTTTTTGATTTGAATAGTGATGCCTGGTTCAACGATCGCCAGCTATAGTATTTTGGTAGTCCAATCGCACTGTGAAACTCTTGCGTAATATTTGAGCAAAGCAGCTTCTGCCAATTTTTGTAGTTCTACCTTATCTTGATCGCTAAGACTTTTCCATAGAGGTTTTGCAAATTGCAGAACTGTTATTTCTTTCAACCGACTAACGAATTTACGGCGCTCAAATTTTTCAAAGGGTTTTGCCAGCATAATGGCTTCAATTTCACTGTCTGAGAGTTCTCCTACACGGCACATTTGTTTGCGATCGCCCTCCACCAGCAAACCCTTCTCCAATCGTTGGCGGTAAAAGTCACGAAAGAAAGCTGTTAGTTCCTTGATCTTAACCCGACCAGACGAGTCTGCCAGCTTCAGCAAACCAAGCAGCAAAACAGGTTTGTAGGAAGTATTCATGTCCATCTTCTGCACAAACTCAAAGAACTGTTCTTTGATGTTCTGATCGGTTATGGAAGCAATGTTAAACGTTGCACGAATTTCATCAAACCTATCTTTTTTAAAGTAGTGGTAAACTCTAGTACCTAGCTGTATTGAGTGGTCTGGAGTGATACGCCCAGATTCAACCCAACGTCTGACGACGCTTTCACCAATACCCAATGCAGTCTCTAACTCACTGGCTTGATACATCTGTTTTACTTCATCCTGCCAGCGAAAAATATCAATGGGTTCGTAGCGCTCCACCCACAAATTGAGAGATAGCATCACTACTGGCTTTTCACCTTTGGCAATTTGTTGTTCTTCTGAAACAATCATTTCCGGAGGTGCAGCAACCAATCCACCAGGGCGGTAGGAGCTTTTGCCAAACAAGCGGTGGGCATTCATTGCCTGAGTGTAACGGTTTGTGTTGTCGATAAAGTCAAAAACTAGCAAATACTCTTTACCAGAAGCCGGACGAGTTCCGCGTCCTAATTGCTGTACGTACACTACTTTACTAAGGGTTGGGCGTGCCATCAACAGCACCTCTGTTTCTGGTGAATCCCAACCTTCGTTTAAAATATCGCAAGCACAGAGAACTTGTATTTCGCCTTTTTGGTATGCCTCTAGAACTTCTTGCCTCTGGTTATGCCCTATTCTTCCAGAAACGTGGGCAGCCTGGATACCACGCCTATTGAATTCAATAGCCATGCGTTCTGCGTGTGCAACATCTATGCAGAAACACACTGCCCGCTTGCCTAAAGCATGCCTCACATAAGTGTCAGCAATTAATTCATCCCGACTGGGAACAAAGAGATACTTGCCCAAATCCGCACTGCGGTAGTCAACACCATTAAAACGAATATTAGTCAGGTCAACGTTGGTGCGAACTCTTACACAGCGAATCGGCACAAGCAATCCACGGGCGATCGCATCTTCTAAATCTAGCCGATGAGCAGAATTTTGAAATATCTCAATCAGGGATTGTCCATCATGTCTTTCAGGTGTAGCGGTCAATCCTAAGATAAATTTAGCTTTAAAATAACCAATGACTTTCCGATAAGTTTCTGCGGCAGCGTGATGAGCCTCATCAACAATAATGTAGCCAAACTCGCGCTCATTAAAGTTAGTCAGTGAAGCTGCCATTGCTTGAATGGTTGACAGAACAATCTGCGTATCTGGTTTAAGATGACACGGACGGTAAATAGCAGAACTAGCCTCAGACCAAATTTCGGCGAATCTTGCTTGCGTTTGTGACAAAAGGGGCGTTCTATGAGCTAGATACAGTGTTCTTAAGCCAATATTGCAAGCATCAGATAAGGCAATATGGGTTTTGCCTGTACCTGTGGCATGAGTTAGCAATGCAATTGTTTTGCCCTGATTTCTTAACTCATGAAGCTGTTGTAGTGCATCAGTTTGATGTTCACGCAAAGAGACTTCACTAGCTTCTTGGCGAGGCAGAAAACCATCAAGAGTTCCTTGTGTAATTTCACGCTCAAGAAACAGAAGCAATTGTTCTTTTATCTTCTCTCTGTCAACAGCTAGCTGAACATCTGTCCATCGATAAACTTTCCATCCCAAGTACACAAGGCTATTCTGGCGCAGAAGTTCATCACGGTACGTATTTTGGTCAACCATCGCGCCTCCAGGCGCATGCCATGCTTCGCCGTCAATTTCAAAGGCATATTTGTCCAGTCGTGACATAAAGGCGAAATCAATAAATCGACCTGTACCGTCAATATCTGTAACTGAATACTGTGGAATGAGTAATTGTGTGCGTTCAAATCCTAACGCTTCTTGAAAAATATCAACAAATAGATCCTCACTGGAACTACTTTCAGTAGCTCTTTGTGAGTCAATAAATTCACTAGGCATAGATTCCAAGTAACTCATGAAAAAACATCTCTAAAGGTCTACCACAGTGTTCGATTTAACTTATTTATGCAGCAGTACAAGGAGGATTTTTCCTACCCTACTTAGGATGCCCAGAAATTTCTAAAGATGACACATTGAGTAAGGCTAAATTTTGATTTCCAAACGGGCTTCCATGCACTTGAGATATTCGTAGGTGTCTGGCAGTTCCTTCTGGGTGTCGCAGAAAAATTATTCTATCTGTATATTTGGATACTTGTAACCCATCAAACCAGGCAGGGCAGTGCTATCCTTACCCCTCGGTAGACCCAAGATATGTCTAACTGCTTTTTTGCCCATGCTCTCGCTCTTCACCCTTAGCCAGAATTAGAGAAAGCTTATCACTATACTGTTGAGACTAACACAAGCTGCGTTCCCTTGGCGACAACAACTTGGTATGAAAGCACGGGCAGCCATTGGAACAGTCCTACAGCAGGTCGTCATCTTCCAGTACTCAGGGGCATTAATCTGACGTTCCCCCGTGCAAATGCTCACTCAGGTAAACATAGCTTTACGAGTTAGGGTAACGGCAGATGATATAATTTCAGCCGTCTGTTAAATCTCTTCAGTGGTTGGGCAACGGCAAACGTCCATCACCCACTGCATGAACGGTTCACACTCATTGCCCCCATCCACCCAGATAGTCGTCAAACGGGACACCTGTTTGCCCATTTGTAAGACAAGCTTGAACACGTGGAAAGCCCTCTCAGTGCTGTATTCTTTCTATTCACAGCTTATACTGAGTGATATTTTTTACTGCTCAACCGAATTTTCAAACATCCTCTGATAAACAGATTCATTATCAAGTTAATTTTTATCAAAATTATCTAAATAAATCTATAACATATTAATAATATAAACCCAGTACAAACCCGGTTCAACCTGTGAGCTACGATAACGTTTGTAAACTATTAGCTGAAAAATACCCAGACGAATTTGCCCGCTGGCTACTACCTGTAGAACCGCGAAAAATCGAAGTATTAAAAACCGAATTGAGTATCGAACCAATTCGGGCTGACTCCGTAACATTTTTACAAACAGAAAATAGAATTTTGCACATTGAATTTCAAACCCTAACAAAGTCTACTCCATCGATTCCTTTTCGGATGTTGGATTATTCTGTCAGGTTGATGCGTCAATACGACGTCCCCGTAACGCAGGTAGTTATTTTCTTACAAGAGACAAGTAATGAAATCGCATTTACTGAAGAGTATGTCAATGAGACAACTACTCATCGCTATCGAGTTATACGGATGTGGGAACAAGATTCAACGCTATTTCTCCATAATCCCGCATTATTACCGTTAGCGCCATTAACGCAAACAACCTCACCCCAAGGGTTATTATCACAGGTTGCCCAAAGTGTTGCTAGAATTCCAGATAGGGATATTAGGCAAGATATTGCAGCTTACACAGAGATTTTAGCAGGTTTGAAGTTTGAGAAAGATCTAATTAGGCAATTTTTACGGGAGGATGTTATGCAAGAATCAGTAATTTATCAGGATATATTACAGAAGGGAGAACAAAAAGAAGCACTTAGATTCTGTATGTTTTTACTTGATGAACGCTTTGGTGAAATAGATTCGTCAATTATTAATCGAGTTCAAGTTTTAAATAAGGAACAGCTAGAAGCTTTAGGGAGAGCTATTCTCAGATTTTCATCGCAACCTGATTTAGTAGCTTGGTTAGACCAGCAGTCAAGCAATTAACTTCAGATAATTAAATATTATAAGGTCGGAGATAATAACTCTGACCTTTTTTGTTATTTGAAGTTTGAGAAAGATCTAATTAGGCAATTTTTACGGGAGGATATTATGCAAGAATCAGTGATTTATCAGGATATATTACAGAAGGGCAACAAGCAAGGTGAAGAACGTACAATTATACGTCAGCTTAATCGGAGTTTTGGTGAAATTGATTCATCATTGACTGATAGAATTCGAGTGCTATCTGTTGAAAAGTTAGATGATTTAGCAGAAGCATTACTAGATTTTTCAGAGGTAGCTGATTTAGTAACTTGGTTAGACCAGCAAGAAAGAGGTTAACTCATATCTTGCACCTGGAAATTTGAATGTCAATTCCTTGACTAAGTGC
>CAZZVG010000535.1:0-5171 GCA_964657295.1 Iningainema sp.
ATCTCGTTGATAAAGTGGTTCTAATCGCATAATTAACTCCCGATCATCTTCATCTAAATCTTGATTGATTCTCAAGTTTTCTCGCAGGTTGTAAACTAATTCTAGCGTTGCTTTCTGAAACGGATTATCAGATGATAACCCTTGCAATTCCGTAATTGCCCTCTGTTGCACCGTTCCCCTACCTAACAGTCTTAACCACAATGTCTCTGGTGTTGACGGTAGCTGATGTATGACAACAATTGCTGCCCGCAATGCGTCTCCTAAAAAGTATACTCCTGACAACCATCCAGCTTTTTGATTCACGTTAAAGCTAGATAATATGGTTGTAGATGCAGTGGGGGTCAGAACCCACAATTTGGGTATGTTCTGTTCTGGAAGTGTAGTGTTATTTACCTTCGCTTTGCGTCGCATTCTCGCTTTTGCTTCCAATAATTTGACCAGACAGTCGCAGATTTCATCCGCAGAAGCTGGATTGCGGAATGCTTCTAATAGCATCGGAAATTCGGCAAATCTCCCCAGCAGACCTAAGATTTCTAAAGCAGAAGTTTGTGGTTGAGCTGGAATGAATAAAATATCGATTTCTTTAATTTCCCCTGAAACTTTTTCTGAGGGTTTTACCTCTCCATAATTCTTGAGTAATTCTTCCAGATAATCCTTAGCAAACTGGTCATGTATAAAGCGGGTCATTTCATTTTCAGACTGAAGAATTCAAATGAAGGTAGGGGGTAGGGGGTAGGGAGTAGGTGGGGAACCCCATAAATAGAGGCACCTTGTGCAGTTTCGCTTTCTTGCAAGCGAGAAAAGAAAGCAAGGGTTCAGGCGGCTTTCTTGCAAGGGAGAAAGAATCCCTACAAAGGTGCCTCTTCTTTCCCCTCACACCCTACCATTTACCACCTACCTCTTGGTCACAATCGGTTTTTACTGATTTTTAAGGTGCAGCAATAGTATATATAATACTCTTTACGCAGCCAAGAGAGTTCGATATCATCTCTCTACAGAGGCGATCGCGCTCGTAAATTATCTTATCCGAACCGTATTGGGACTGCATCAACTTGCCTACCTGTTCCGCGACGAGGGACAAGCTTCACGGGTTTCGACCTTCTGGAATCATTTAGGATTGCTATAGCAATCCTATTACATAGGTGAAAATTCCATAAATAGTAGGGTGGGCACTGCCCACCACATCTGGCTTTTGTGCGGCATAGCCCTGCCTACACCACTTAAAATTTTTCACAAATCATTTAGGATTGCTATATTAAGTAAATTTACTACTTTATCTGTATATCAAATATATTGATACGTAGATTTCCTGAAGAGTATCAGTCAAGCATGCGGATAGAATAGAGTCTCGAACTTTTTTGGCTGAACTGTCTTGAATGATACTTCTGTAAAAGTTACCCCCGGACAATTACTTACCCCTTCACAAACAACAGGCTTAAAAATAGTCTCCTTTTTACACAAGGGACGGCATGTTGTTTTGGCAATTGATATGACGGAAAGCGTCGGACTCAATGATGAGGATCAACTCCTACGTTCAATTAAAAATTAAAAATGTTCCCCCATACATGAATAATGTTGCTCCACTAAGGAATCATAATATGACTAACGCCACTGGAAATGAACTTCAGTATCGCGGAATTAATCGCACAATTTGTATAGGATTAGGCGGTACTGGTCGGGATGTTTTAATGCGAATTCGGCGGTTAATTGTAGACAGATATGACGATTTAAACCAACTACCAATTGTTAGTTTTGTCCACATAGATACAGATAAAGCAGCAACGCAAGTAGCTGGTATTCGTACAGGAAGTACCTATCATGGTGTTGACCTCAGCTTTCGGGAAGCAGAGAAAGTTTGCGCTACAATGTCCTCTCCTGAAGTTACCATGTTTGTGCAAGGATTAGAAAGACGTTCAGCTTATGAACGCCACGGTCCCTACGATGACTGGCTAGATGCTTTGCAACATGAACTGCATAACTATCAACGCAACCTCCAAGAAGAAATTGCCAATTTTGGCGGGATGCGCCGCTTGGAAGATTTAGATAAAAAATGGCGGGATGCTGAACAAATAATTCAGGACATTGAGCAGAAAGCTGGTATTCCTTTTGTTGGCAATAAAAATAGCCCTGTACAAACTGAAGCAAAAAAGGTGGTACGGGAAGTTTATGACTTGATCAAGCATAACTTTCAGTTAGCAGTTTTGCAGGAGGCGCTACAAATTGTTGATGCTTTACAAAAGCATGTTCAAGGGAGATCGACTCAAGTCGCTGCTTTTAGTGCAAGCGTAGAGAATTTGAAAGGCGCCTATGAGAAACAAGAAAAAAACCTCAAACAACTTAATTTTGATGAGATGAGTGGTGAGGCAATCATTAATAATGAAGATATTGAGCGCTGTTACCAAACTATCTTGCCACTCGATGACTTTCGCCGCCAGTTGGTGCTAGTGAGTTCCGAAATTACAGAACCAACTGGACGCGGACAGTCTTTGGCAAGTTTTATAGACCAGGAACGTGCCACTCTGCACCAGCTGCAAAAAGAAATTGATCTCAAAGTTGACAGCTTATTTGCTTCTCGCGGTATGAATATTGTCAACTCTGTGATCAAGCGCTTCATGCAAAACTACTCCCTGACAGCGCGTTCAACTCGCTTTGCACAAATTTTACAGCAAGCTGAACCTCTGCTACGTCTTAATTTGAATGACCCCTACTTCCGCGATGACCCTGCTAAAAGTAGTAAGTTAATCGGTTTTAAAGACATAGATGAGTTAGAAGTACAACAGTTTAAAACTTTGCTGAGTCAGGACTTGGGAATTGCTACAAGTGTCCTCAGACCAACTCAAGCTGACGACGAAATTTTAATCGTGAATGAATACGCTGGGTTTCCCCTGAGATTGATAGTTAGCTTAGAACAGATGAGAAACCCCTACATCAGGGAACAGAATTCTGCTACATCTTTTCTCCACAATGACTACCGCGCCTCTTTTCCTGACCTCATCCCTCCTGATGCGAGAACAATAGAGAATTTGGAAGATGTTTTCTATCCTTGTTTAGCGTTTGGGTTGCTGGAGGAAAACCAGCAAACTCAGCAATTAGAGTTCCAATATTATGATTCATTGCGAGACAGTTATTACACAGCTTCTCTGAGTCCTGAGTGGAGTCAAGCTTTGGAAGAACTTGCTAACCGTAAGGATATGGCTACAGCTTTGAAAACACTTCTGGATGAAGAAATTGCTCAAATAGAAAGACAACCTGAACTTTGGGAAAATGAAAACTTACCTAAACTGCGGCAATTTGTCAAGGAAGTTGATCAATTACCAGAAGACAATTCAAATTATCCCTACAAAGCAACAGTCGTTGGCACTCCTGTAAGCGCCGACCTCACAGCTAAAGAAGGAATTATTATTCGCTTCCGCAAAAAGATGGATGAGCGATTTAGGACATTTCAAAACCGAATTGCACCCAGCAATACACGAAATACGAGAGCTATTCCTGGGGAGATAGTTGTTGCTTCTCCTGTATGTTCTAACAACAACCTAGAAAAACGTAGGTTAGAATTTGAGCGACTACAACAGGATTTAGCTAATGGCTTTATAACTAAAGACGAGTACGAATACCTCCGCTGCGAGATTTTGAACAAATACCCATTGTAATCAAGTTTGTCGGGTGAGCAATGCTAGCCCTGCCAAGGTGAAGAAAAACCCAAAAAAATAAGTGATTTTTGACCTCTTAACTTTGTGTCCTCTGCGCCTCTGTGGTTTAAAAAAAACTTATTAACCGCAGAGACACAGAGCAAACAGAGAAAACAGAAGAGGAATTATCTCCTGAATCAAAATTTTCCTTCCCACCTTGAAAGGGCTAGATGGGCAATGCTCACAAAATTTAAAACATCCTATTAAATCACGATTGTTTTACTAATGCCACTAGTACCCGTATACCTAATTGTCCCAACTTTTGTATTAGTCGTTATACCATCTGTAGCCGCTATTTTATTACGTTTGGCTCTTTATCAACATCTGGGGTTTTTACAGGAACGGGTAAGAAGGCTAATTAAAAAGCAATCTGGTGGACAAAAGCCCAGGATAGTAGAAGAATTAGAAAAAAGATTTGAAGATGCTCGTGAAAGTTTAGATCAGGTAAACACAGCAGCATTAATAGACCAAGTTTACAGTAGAGAAAAAGTTTGGTTATTTTCCTGTGACCAAATTGATTATTTTTGCCGCATTTTACCTAACTTACTGCTATCCTTCGGTTTACTAGGTACTTTTCTCGGTATCACAATTAATTTGGCAGCACTCAGTCAAACGATTGTTAATAAAGCCGACAGTTTCAATGGAGTAGAAGTAGCTCTTAAGCAGTTAATGGAAACGGTAATAAGCTATACGGAGCAAGTAAATTCTGCAATTGAGTCTTTAGGCGATCGCTTGATATTAAACATATCTGAAAAAGTGACTACTAATAACCAACATATTCAGACTATAATTACAATTTATGAACGACACACAAATCAGTTAAACATCATAATTGATACATTAAAATTAGATTTTATGGAGTTACTTAGAGATAATAATGTCAGGTTAACTGGAGAATATAAAAATGTGGGCGATCGCCTGTTTACAGGTATTAAACACGAAGCCGAAATTAGTATCAAAAACTCTCGACTATTAGCTGGCAAAATTCAAGAATGTAGCAAGCAACTTGCTGAAATTAAGCAGGAAATTTATCAATTGGGAAAGGCGCAACCACATAATGATTTAAAAAATCATGCCACTGTTGATGATTTAGCCGATTTTACCGATTTATTTAGTAATTAAAATTTATTAACTAGTTAAAAAATGTTTTTAATTCCATTATAGTCTATGATGTTTTAAATATGAATCGTCGCTCTCGACATACTGATTCCCATGAAGACCTAAACATTTGGCCCGCTTTCACAGATTTAATGTCAAATGCCTTCATGATACTTATCTTATTTTTGTTAATAACGATAGTTAAATCTGCCATTTCAAAAAAAAACTTGCAGCAACCGCTAAGTAATATTGAAGATTTACAACTCAAGGCAAATAAGACTAATCAATTAGAGCAGCAGGTTGCTTCTTTACAACGACAACTACACTCAGTCAAGCAATTAACAGACACACCGCCAATTATTTTGATTAAAGATGAAGGTGCTT
>CAZZVG010000536.1:0-5170 GCA_964657295.1 Iningainema sp.
TTACGAATTACGAATTGGAGCGAAGCGACTTGACCGAATTGACGCAGTAGTTCCGTAACCACCTTCGGAAACCCCTCATCAGCATAAAGCTTATCCACGCTTAAGCCGCCTCTTGCCGTGCGATCGCCGCTTCAATCTCTTCAGGATAAGCGAATGCATACAGCCATGCATTCACCAAATCAGCAGCGGTTAGCGTCGGGTAATCTTCTAACAAATAAGCTTCACTTGCCCCTTGATTACGCAAGCTAACCAACAGCCAAACCGGAATCCGAGTCTGTCGAATACAGGCATCGCCCCCCATCACCCCCGGTGTTTTCTCAATGCCAATCCACCCATTGCTGAGGCTTGCCGCCAAAATCTGAATTGCCTGTGCTTTTTCTTCCAAAGACAGGGCTAAAAGTTGAGGTTGTAGCTCTTTCAGGGTCATTTTCGGCAACAAGCTGAATACTTGAGATGACTATTTTTCTCCATTATAATAGGCAAGAACCAAAAAACAGGCAGCATATATGCCCTGAAATACCCGGTGTAGAAAAGCGATTTTTTTCGCTATTTATGGAAGACAAGCGCCCAGCCTACGTCGAGCTTTTGCACCCTTGTTGATTGGGAAAAAACGCTCTTTCAGCGTCCAAAAACTGACCTTCCCTTTACAGTTCGCCGACGCAAAGAACTCGTAGAATCAGGCAAAGCTTCTCCCCATCACATTTATCCCAACAGTGGTTGGATTTCTTACTACATTGATGGTGTTGAAGATGTTTCTCTGTTGCTAGAACTGTTGCGGATGAATTATGACAGATTGACAAAGAGACGGTTGGAAGTTATTTCTGAGGAGATAGCAGCTTAGCTAATTGTTGATTGTTGATTGTAATTAGCATTGTTGATTAACAGTCACAGCAAATTCAGGTTGATCGACGAGAACAGGCAACACTGGTGTTAGGGACTTTTGGCACGCTGATTGCACTCGTAATGGGCGATCGCAAGTAGGTATTGAGCCTATAGCCTTGTAAAATCATGCAAGATGGTCTGAAAACTACTGCTATGTCTACCTTTTAGCCATTTTTGAGAACAAGGGCGCTACACCAAAAAGCATAAATATACGGTTTACAGGGGATGGGAACTAATTAGGACAGTTAAAACTCAATTACCAACTTCTGACCCATTGTTGGTAATATCAAAAAATAGACTTTATACCAAATAACGAATAACTTCAATAGGTAGCAAAAGTTTTAAAACATCCCTCTGTTGTGGATTTTGTAGTCATTGGCATGACCTTACTACAGATCCTTTAGATATGGCTCACAGGTTGCCTTAGCTCCTCTCTCCTCAGGAGTTTGAGGGTTTTGGAAAACAGGATGATCCTGTAATCGCTCACAAGCTGCTTTTAGCCAAGACTCAAATCTAATATCCCACAACCGCACTATTTGATCACGACCACCACTGACAATTGTCTGTCCATCTGTGCTTATTGCTACTGATCTGACGTAACCCTGATGGCCTCTTAATGTAGCAAGTTGCTTGCCCTTGCTATCCCACAACCGCACTGTGCCATCTTCACCACCACTAACAATTGTTCGCCCATCCGTGCTGATTGCTACTGAAAATACGGAACTTTGATGGCCTCTTAATGTAGCAAGTTGCTTGCCCTTGCTATCCCACAACCGCACTGTGCCATCTTGACTACCACTGACAATTGTCTGTTTATCTGTACTTATTGCTACTGACATGACAGGACGCTGATGACCTCTGAATGTAGCAAGTTGCTTGCCCTTGCTATCCCACAACAACACTGTACCATCTTGACCACCACTGACAATTGTCTGCCCATCTGTGCTGATTGCTACTGAATTTATGGAACCTTGATGACTTCTGAGTACATTTTTTTCCCTACTATCCTGAACTGCACTAAATAAGCTGTCTTGTACTGATGGGGGTAATGATTGATTGGGGAAACTAAACAAAGGTGAGCGGCTTTGTCCTACAAGACTAATTGCTCTCACCAAACTTGTTAAGGGATCTGCCGATGACAAACCTTTGGCTGCTAAAGCCGCTTGTTCTATTCGCTCTTTTTCTGAGCTTTGCCACCCATAGGCTAAGAAGAATAAAGCTACAACCAGTCCTCCAATTCCGAACCGTTGTAAACGCTTTCTGTTATTCTCTGCTTGTAAGGAAGCTTGAAAAAAATCCACTTGCAGCGGCGTCATGTTTTCGCTTGTCCGCTCTTTATATTTCTTTAATAAATCCAAATCTGGAGGACGCCAAAGGCTTCCCTCTGGGCGACTATTTTCATCCCAAACTCTTGCTGCTTCATCCAAACGACGCTGAAAACGGATGTCGTTGCGACTGCTATCTAACCATTCTTTCATTTGACCCCAGTTGGCAAATAATGCTTCATGGGTCACTTCTGCGGTTTCTGTTCCGTCAACGCTAGAGAGGGTAACCAATCGCACACCAGGGTGAGCAAATTTGTCAATTACCTTTTTGACATACTCTGGCTCATCTTTGTAAGAAACCAAACTATTAATATTTGTACGGCGGCGCGTATCGCTTGTTCCTTCCCCAAGTTGCACTAATCCTATAAATACTCGCTTGGCAATCTTCTTCTCTTGATCATTGAGATTTTCATAAATACGTTGCGCTTCATCTGCCAATGCTCCCCCAACACCACCAATTTGTTCAAGTGTTTTGACAGATTGGACACCATTTTTCAGTCCTTCCCAAATCCGCGTTAATGCAAACTGAAGTAGGGGTAATGCTCCTTCCCGCCCTTCCGTATCTTTAAGTAACAAATTAACTACTGCTTCATCCAGTGGATGACCTGCGTCAACACTGAGTAGCTTATGCCAGTTCTCACCCAACCAAGCTGTTGCTTTAGTCATGTGAGGTTTAATTTTTTCAACCACAGATGCAAATCCCTCAGCTTTTTTGGCATAATCGAGCGCTCGGTCTAATGCCTTACCCACCTCATTTTTATCTGGCTGTAGTTTGTTTAACTCTTCTTGTGCATCGGCAAAAGCATTGTCAATTTTACGGCAGTCAGAAGTTTCCAAACAAGTCAGTACCTCTCGCAGTGCGTTGAATTCTGCTCTAATATCAACACGAGCTGGCGCAGGTAAACTTACTGGTTGAAAATGAACGTTTGCAACGTTGTGATCGCCTGAAAGAACTGCACTACCAGTGACATTACCCCCAATAGAAACTGAGCGGTTTTGTGTACTTTTGTTATCATCGCCTATGGAATCATCAACAGAAGATTTTACAGGTATTACATCCAAAGGATTTATCTTGATTTCTGTTTGATTTCGACGCCGTCTTGCTTTGAGTACAGGTGTTGAGTCCTCTGGAATTCCCTGTAAGGATAGCATTGTACGACCGACTTCAAAACAATCCTCAATTCGTCTGCCAGCGCCCAAAGCATCATAAAATCCAGTGGCAAATTTAATCGCGGCGACATCCCCAATCGCTTGATTCATACCCACGACATAATCAATATGTTGATGAATTGCCTCTGCTTGGTCTAATGAATAGCAAGCATTGAGTAAAACACACTCAATTGTGTCTTGAAACAACCCAAATAACCTAGCCAAGGGTTCTGTACTGACCAGTTGTACTTGTCCAAAATTATTTGACAAAGCTAAGCCATTGCTACCATCACCATGCCCAGAAAAGTGAACGATAGTCGGTTGGTATTCTAATAGCGCACGATGCAGGTCTTCAACTCGTGTCGCCCACCCAGTAACGATTTCAAAACCAGAGCGATTTTTGGCACGTAAGAGCGCCGCAGTTATTTCCCGTACTTCTTCATCCAGCCGTAGCCGAGAGCTATTTATGGGATTGGCTGCCAGAATCAGAATTGTTTTGACATGCGTGTTATGACTCATGAAAGAGCTTAGACCAGGCGCTAGGGTTGGTACTTTGATATGCGTTAGAAAATATCATTACAGATAAAAACATAGCTGAAACTAAACTTCTACTTCATTTAATAGTGAACTTTTAGTTGACTTATGCAGTTGCCGACACTTAGCCGCTACAGGTACTGAGCAAAGGAAATACCAACAAATAACCGAATGTTGGTAAAACGATAAATATCTGGCATACTAGTAGTACAAGGACAACGTATTTGAGCGTGCTTAACTGAGGGCAATCCTCAACATGTCGCGGTGCATGAGCGCTCGATCCACAAAAGACTGGATTGTGTCCGAAGACAGTGGATCGCCATTAGCGTAATGCTCAATCCAAGTTTTACTAATCAAGTTGGGATCATCTGGCAAAGTTGCCAAATCCCATCCTGGCATATCCAAATCTTCCATCAACCGATTGATCTTTGGGTCGTAACTAAGAGCAAAACAGCGACATCCTTCAGATGCTGCCATAATCAAGCTGTGTAGACGCATGCCGATCGCCATTTCCACGCCGCGAAACACTCCTTTTAACAGTTGCGGCTCTGACAAACACATAATTTGGCTAACATCTTTAAGTTGCGGTTGAATTGCTTGGGCTATGGGCAAATCTTGGCGTTGCTGAAATGGCAACAGTAAAATAAAAGTTTGTGTAGCTTTTTGAAAATCAACCAATGCACGAGTTAAGTTAGCAAGACGTGTTTGGGTTAACTGGGGATGGGAGCGCAACGTCACCGCGACTCTGGGGGCAGGTAAATCCCAAAGTCCTGGTACTGGCTTAGCCTCCAATGCCCAAACTGGATCGGGAGCGAGAAGACAAGGAATATTCCAATCGGCGAGCATTGCAGCCGAAGCGCGATCGCGAACGCTGATGGTACAACCACCAAAAGTTTGCCGCGCTAACCAACGAGTTACAGGACGTTTCAATGGACCAATTCCCTGCGCCCAAGCAATGGTTTTCAATCCCATTCTCTGGGCTAATGCCATCATTCCCCCATAGTAAAATGGACTAACCGCACTGGTAGCATCTTGAATTAAACTACCACCTCCCCAAATTAAGGCATCGCAGGAGCGCAAAGCTTGCAGTAAAGGTAAGGGAGCCATGCGATCTAATGCTTCCACGTGATAGCGATCGCGGGTTTCCTCTGGATTCCCAGAGAGAACCACAGGGATGACATGAGGTGGTAGCATTTGTAGAAGCGTTGCCAACAAAGCCTCGTCCCCACCATTTCCTTTACCGTAGTACCCTGACAATAACGTTCGCATATTTCCCTTTT
>CAZZVG010000537.1:0-5163 GCA_964657295.1 Iningainema sp.
AGTGAGCATTTTATAAGTAAAACGTCAAGCAGTTGGTTCCTGGTATTTGACTCCTCGTTGTTTAAGACGGTACTCAGCAACGATAGGATAAACAATGCTGCGTAATCGATTTATCGCACCGACAGGTCGATGGACAGCCAAACCATTCCAAACAGAAAAGCGAAGATTTTCCCCAAAGTCATCTTCTTGGGGAGAGTGAACATTCTGATGCTTAACTGTCAGACGACCAACTGTAAAGAAGGGTGATTCCTCTTCCTTCCAAACAATGGTGGCATCATCAATGGGCATCTCTGGGCTAGTTTGAAATTGGATTTGAAAGTCCCAACAGTATTCAGCATCAGGCTTTGCTAGAGATTGAATTATATCCTCTCGGTAATAGTTGTCATCTGAACCTAAGGCTTTGGCACGCTTAAGATCGCTTTCGGATCTGGACTGGGAAGGTATCTGTTGATGAGGTGGTTGACTAGAAACCGGAGTAAATGCATATTTAATTACAGCCGGATATTCCACAGGAACTACACCCGGTTTAGTTGGGTCAAAATCAGATTTGAGTCCCAAAGAAAAAGCTGAACCACCCCAATAGCTTTCTGTAAGTAAACTCTTGGGAATCCGTTTGAAACCGTTTTTTAGAAGTGAGAATTGTTTGGGATGCAGCAGTAGCCATAAAAGTGGGGACAGCTTAAGAAATGAAGAAACCCCCGATCTATAAATCGCCAAAAAAAAGCCGTAGTAGTATTTGATGGTTATGACAAAAAAGTTGTTGGCATTGTGTACAATAAGATCCTGGGTTTTTAACTCGTGACTTTGGGCTAGTCGTTCTCCTTCTACCCCGATCGCTTTTATGGACATAGAGCGTGTATCTGGTTTATAATCATTCTTAACTGAAAAGGCACCATTAGCAAATCGTAGCCACACCGGATATTGTTTCGGTTTTGCAAATAAACCTTGTTTTATAGAAATGCTAGAAAGTTGAGCTTCAGTTAATGAGGTATTGCTCAATTTCTGCTTAATTGCTGCTTCATCAAAGTCAAATATTTCTAAAGTTCCTTGAACAGCAGCGTGGGTTTTAGCGTGAGTATCTCTCTTTGCTGGTTCTGCCGAATCACCCCCGTAAAGATTTTCCATCCGCTTTTTGATTAGATCGCGAAAGAGATCGTAATATTTGAGTTCGTCTTTTTCGGGATATTCTGTAAATAGTTTCATTTTTTTTTAGGTAGGATTAATTAATCAGGAAACACTTTATGTGTATTTAACAAGTAGGGTGTGTTTCAATAAGCTTGCTGTTAGTAGCGTTTACTCCCTGAAGATCCCCCCAACCCCCCTTTTTAAGGGGGGCTAGGGGGGGATCAAAGCTTTAACTGAACCGTATTAGGGTGTGTTTTATTATTAGTAACACACCCTAATTCATTATCTCATCAAACTGGTTGCCAATCTTCGCGATAAAAAGAAACTCGATACTTTTTACCTTCAGGAATATTGCGATGCACCACTTGGTCGAGGGTTTTTGTATTCTGAATCTCCTCCCAACCGACTGGTGAAAAAGTTTCTGGATTGAAGACATTTTCTGCTAATAAAGGATTGGTGAAAGCTTGAGAAAAGGCATCAATTCCAATCAGTCGTCCCACTAAAGGCGGTAAGGCGGAATTTTTCCGCAGATCTTCTGCGTATACTCCTACATAGAACTCAATATTGTCTACATGACCATACAATCGTTTCAGTTCTTTTTGAACGTTTTCATTGCCACTAATCTGATTGAAATCGGTCACCCGTGGATATTTACACATCTCACGATAATCGTTATAGCTTCTTAATTTTGCACCGCGACCTAAACGAATACTTGCCAACTCGGTGGGAAGTAGAAAATCAGGCGTATTGAATAAACTCAGTTGCGCTGCTGGCTGGGAACAACTTTCCTCAAATATAGCTCCCAACCCTTTTTTGATAATCATTTCATTGTTCCACATGGAGTCGGGCATGGACATTTCTTTCCCGTCATGAATGAGAGTATCGGGCAGCATACTATGCCAGCGATAAACTAAGGTAAATTCTACCCCCATCCAATTCTGGCGATACCATTTTTCATTAGTAAATGCCAGAGGGTCGGTGAAGAATTGAAAGTGATAGGGAGTAATATGGTTGATATAATCCTCAAGCACAATCTTCAGCATCTCAACCATGACAATATTTCTGGCTGTTTGGAAAAGGCGTTCATCATCCCAAGTCGGATAATTTTTTGCCAATATTTCGCACAAGCGATTGTGTTCTCTTAAGCAAAGAACGTTCAGCATTACATAGCCAATTTGCACATTTACCCGTTCTAATTCTGCCCCCATAGCAAATAAATTTTGTTTTTTCTCTTGGGGGAAATACTCGGATTTTGCAACGAATTCATTGGTTATGACATGAGGCATTCCTTTGAATTCTTCTTTGGGTTTTCCATTTTCATCATAGTAAAAATGAGGATATTCTTCCCCATTGATAATTTGGCTTTTTAGCTTGCCCCCTTGATGAGATCTCAGCAGGTGAGTAATTGTTGGGTTTAACCCATAGACGTTACACAAATCAATCTGGTGGTTGGAAGTATTCTTGAGGTGATTTTGGCGATCTGTTCGCAGAAAACTGTCGGTAAACCATTGGACAAAATATGGAAACAGCAGAGAGGATTTTGGCGAGTATTGAGTCTGTCCAGGTTTCTTATATAACACCGCCAGATCCTCAACGGGAGGAAGATTTTTTTCAAACTTTTCAGCCGGAGCTAAATTAACTCCTAGATAGTTTTTATCGGTTAAAGGTTTCCAATCAACAGGTGGTAAATGCAGTCCTGAATAGTTTCGCTCTGTTAATGACTCCCAAGAGGTGTAGGGAGACTTCGTACTAAACGCATAGGGACGAGTTGGAATTTTTAAGATGGCGTTATTAATGAGAGTTTTGTTGACTCTTTTTTTGAGAGCATCGTTGCTTTGAATGAAGTTCCATATCGGCTTCAAGCCAGTTAAAGCAAAAGTCTCGAGTTTGTTTTTAAACCCGTCTCTGGATGTGTCTCTTTTCGTTGCCATAATTGTTTGGTGATTCTTCGAGTTTATAGATTTGATTGCTTCTGTGCAATCAAGAGAGGAGGATCTCGTCTTCTCAGTCCGCTTCACTTTAAATTAAGTTTGTCGGCAAGCCTTTCTAGATTCTTGGGGCGGTAGTCATTTAGGCTTTGCCAACGCTTGATCGTGCTTTCGTGAAGATCGTCAATGCGATCGCTTACCTCGCGCAGCTTGATTCCTGCCAATTTGAACAACCCAGGATCGTTCTTAAAATGGCAGCTATAATCAGGCTTGATTCCCCCCGGAATGACACTTGGATCGATGTCCAGCCCCAATCCCAGCTTACCGATTGAATCCATCATCCACTGTAAGGCGGCGTCTGATAACCCCTTGTGATCGTCCGTTCCACCGCCGACACAGCCATGTTCGCCGGGAAACCAAACCTCAACAACTCTCTGGTTCTCAGCATCAGGGTTTTTCTTCATTGGCGTCACAGCGAAGATTTCGCGGATTTCGTCGATCGCAACAGCATGCAATGCATTCTGTATACAGTTGTTTAAAGTGGTGTCGTGGAATTTATACCTCTTATTGATCTGTTCGTTAAACTGCTTGAAGGCGGGTATACCGGGAATACCAAGGGCGCCAACTGTGTCGAAACAAGCGAGCAAGGTGATCGGGACGCGATCGCCGTATTGATCGCGGTAATCAACTGCTTTTTGATCCTTTGGTTTCACGTCTCGGTTACGGTAAAGATCGTAAGCTTCAGGTGCTTTGGTAATATGAGAGCGATCGAGCAGACCGGAGCAATAGATCATCCCCGCTAGACTCCTGACTGTGTAAGCACCTCGACTGAAACCGAACAGATATATTTCGTCGCCTGGAACATAGTTGAGACTCAGAAAACGGTAGCCATCTTGTATATTTCTATCGATCCCTAGTCCGGTGGCACCGCCCATAAGCTTAGTAGCCTGATTATCCGTTCCAATTCCCTCGTCATAAAACACGATCTGTGCAGTCCCATCACTGGCGATCGGTTTCACTGTTTGAGCAAGCTTAATTATATTGCTTGGGCAAGGACTAGCTAGCTGTTGCCAAGTTCCATCACAACATACAACAAGACGTTTCATGTTTTATCTCAGAGCCTTTGATTAGTGGAATAAATTTCTGCTCAAATTTAGAGGTACGTTCGACAATTTCGGGCACTCATTGAAAGAGTTCATGACCTAATGGCACAACTACCTCTTTCTGTCTTTTCGTAGCGCTCTCCCTGATGGCGAACTTAGGGAAACTTGATGAAAGAATGGAAATTTTTTCCTTGATTTCCAAACTCATTCAACCCCATTGCCGATACCTTGACAGGTAAATTTCACCCAGCACATAACAATTCTGTTTGCTGTCAAATTTCAGCTTATATCTGATTTTGGTTCGTTCATAACTCGAACAAAAACTAGATTTCATTAAGATATTTATTACCTTACATTAAAAATTTTAAATTTTCAACTCATCTACTCGTTTGTTCATATTTTTTCACTTTGTTAATACTAGAAAAATTTTTATGAAAAGTAGGAAAAGTATAATTATTGAAAATTAAAGTTTTTCTGTTAATTGTAACTCTTTGAATTTGCTGAGAATTTGGCAGGCAGGAGGGATTCTTGGGTTCATTTTACTCCTAAGGGCTGTATCAAGCTGCGATCTCCAGACATCTCTAACCTTAGAAACTAATGGAAACCGATAATACTTGGGTTGTCTCCATCACGTGAGTAAGACGATTGTAGGAAAAGTGAGAAAATACTTTTGGATATTATTTTTATATATAAATTATTAGGAAAAGTCGGAAAAGAATGTCTCAGTTTGATTATAAATACACAAGCCCATATTCCACATCAGTAAATTCACGTAAAAATCCAAAAATTGCTAAAAAGCTTAATTTATCGAACCGCCAAGACAAGGCAGTGCAGTGAGTCCAGCACCTACGGCGGGTTTCCCGCCGTAGGTGACTGCACCAAGCTTTATGGCGAACCCGTAAGGGTCTTGGGGTTTCACGCCACTCCCCTCAAGTCGGGGAACCCCTTAGGGTGACGCTCGTTCCTCTGCTGGTGTACCCGAAGATCGCTTCGCTATCGCTACCGCT
>CAZZVG010000538.1:0-5162 GCA_964657295.1 Iningainema sp.
ACCATAGTATAGTGCATCATATCCTCAAAGATAATGCGATCTCCGATTGACAAGTTGGAAGGAAAGGCATAATCACCGAGAAAATCCCCAGCTAAACAACTTGAGCCACCCATGCGATACTTTGTCTCTCCCTCAAGTGGTTCATGTGCTCCGCGAATCTTTGGTTTATAAGGCATTTCCAAACAATCGGGCATGTGAGCCGTAAACGATACATCCAACATCACATTTATCAAATCAGAAGTTGGAATAATATCTTGAACAGTACTCAGCAAAAATCCTGTTTCCCAAACGATCGCCGATCCCGGCTCCAGGATTAGCTCAAGATGCGGGTGACGCTCATGAAACTCCTGCAAAACATTTATTGCATGTTCTATATTATAACCTTTACGAGTCATCAAGTGACCACCGCCAAAATTCAGCCACTTGAGATGCGGCAGAAAATGCCCAAACAACTGCTCTATCTGTAAAAGCGTTTTTTCTAACGCATACGAGTCACTCTCACATAAATTGTGACTCAAGAAACCATCGACTCCCTCAGGTAACTTATTCCCAAGATGCTCCGGTGAGATCCCCAGACGTGTAAAAGGCTGACAGGGATTGTAGAGCATTGTTTCCACCGGTGAGTACTGGGGATTAATCCGCAGCCCTACTGACGGTTGAGAAGCCGACGTACTTGATACGAGGGGGCGAAATCGCTCCCATTGAGTGATAGAATTAAACGTTAAATGGGAAGCATACTGAAGAATCAAAGGCATGTCCTCATCGCGGTACGCGGGAGAATAGACATGAAGTTCACCGCCAAATTTCTCAGCCACCAGTTGTGCTTCCCAAAGCGAACTCGCTGAGGCACCGTGAAGTGTCTTGCGGATCAAAGGAAAACTATGAAAAAGGGAAAACCCTTTGAGAGCGAGAAGCACTCTTACAGGCGCTTCTCGCTGCACTCGTTCAAAAATAGCGAGGTTTTGCTCAAGACGTGCCTCTTCCAACACAAAACAAGGCGATGGAATAGTCTCTAGAAGTGTGTCGCACGTCTGTTTCATTTTTACTTCTCCTCGAACGGTGATTCTCGATCAATAATCTCATGCCACGGAAGCCCAAGAGGGCCGAGCAACTCCATAAACGGATCAGGATTGCACTGCTCTACATTATACACTCCTGGCTTTTTCCAGAGTCCATTCACGACCATTAATGCACCAATCGTTGCCGGAACACCTGTTGTATATGAGATTGCCTGAGAACCGACTTCTCGATAAGTCTCAGCGTGATCGCAATTGTTATACACATAGTATCTGCGCTCTAATCCGTCTTTAATCCCACGAATATGACAGCCGATTGATGTCTGTCCTGTATAATTCTCTGCTAGAGATGACGGTTCTGGAAGGAGAGCTTTGAGGAACTTCAAGGGCACTACCTTGGTTCCCTCATAATCTACTGGATCGATGCGTGTTAAACCAACATTCTCAAGAACTTGAAGATGAGTAATGTAGCTTTGTGAAAAAGTCATCCAAAAACGTGCTCTCTTCAGCGTGGGAATATGTTTGACAAGCGATTCCAATTCTTCATGATACAGAAGATAAGATTCGCGATCGCCTATTTCCGGATAAGGCACTGGACGATGAATCGAAAGAGGAGGCACCTCTACCCAGGCATTATTTTCATAATACCGACCTTTTTGCGTAATTTCGCGGATATTAATTTCTGGATTGAAATTTGTGGCAAACACCTGCCCGTGATCTCCGGCGTTGCAATCAATAATATCAAGGTAGTGAATCTCATCAAAATAGTGCTTGAGCGCATAGGCTGTAAAGACTCCCGTCACCCCCGGATCGAACCCACATCCCAGAATAGCCGTAATTCCCGCATTTTTGTAGCGCTCCTCGTATTTCCACTGCCAACTATATTCAAACTTTGCTTCGTTGGGAGGCTCGTAGTTAGCGGTATCAATATAGTCAACGCCTGCTTCCAGACAAGCATCCATTAATACTAAATCTTGATACGGAAGTGCGACATTAATTAGGATATCGGGACGAAACTCCTTGAGAAGTTTGGCAGTATTCTTGACATTATCTGCATCAAGTGTTGCTGTCCTCACTTTAGTGGAGTTAATACTTTTGGCAATCTGATCGCACTTGTCAACTGTCCGACTGGCGATCAGAATTTCGGAAAACTCTTCTCGTCCAGCACATTTGTGGGCAACGACGTTCCCTACCCCACCTGCTCCAACTATGATCACCCGTGCCATGCTGCCTCCATTGAAGAAGTGAGTTATAAATTCGCAAACGCCAGGGGAATTAGAATTTTCCCCTACATCTTCAAAAAAATTTGTGGAATTAGACGATTTCTGGTCAGAGTATGGTAATAGGAATAAAATTCCTATTTTTTCAGAGATTTAAACTTCTATCAAATTATAAGGGAAATACTGAAAACCCTGTGGCTTTAGCATATTGCCAAGAAATTAATGCCCAGCTGGGGGAGAAACCCAAGAGCGAGCTTGGGTTCCCCAATACGGCCTCAATTTAACCCCAAAAAAATGGGGCAACGGGTATTACCCTTTGTGAACTGCAAGGAATCTGAAAGCTTGAAAAGGGTACTGCATTGCTTGAGAAAAAGACTCATATGATAGAGGATTGCCATTATTCAGCCAGTCTTTCAGCAAAAATACTGAGTAATGATGCTCCTCTACCAAAAAATCATAGATATCTTTAGGGTCAATGCCAAATATATCTAGTTCGCTCCGAATAGACTCAAATAGGACGATGGGATGAGAACGCTCCAATATTTGCTTGCTGCCGCGAAGTATGGCAAGTTCTGCTCCTTCAGCAATAATTTTCATAAAGCCAATTGGGCGATCGCTTGGCACTACCTCATCAAGTCGCATACACTTAACACGAATCATCTCAACTTTTCCCGACCCTGAACCATTTAAACGAAGTCCACTATAGGCAGAACGCAAAGGCTGAAAAAAGAACTCTTCTTCGCCTGTTTTGTCGCTCAATGCGATTTGCAGAACTTCTATGTCTGGGTATTTTTGTTTTAACCATTGAGCTTTATGGGGAATTGGCTCTACGGCAATATGCTTACCTTTTGGCGAGAGCTTCTTCATTCTATCTATCATCGAGCCAAGGTGAGAACCGACATCGATACAATTCATGGAATCGTCTATGACTCGCTCCATCAGCTGTTCAACTCGTGATGACTCTACATAGATCTCCTTCAATTCTGGATTTTTCCATCGCTGCCCTAATTGAACCACATCCCGCAACATCCTCACAGGACTCTCAAGTGGTGTTCCAATTAAGACGTGCCCTACATAATCCTTGAGTGTAAACATACTTACCTGCTTTGGTAGACCTTGGGTTAATTTTGAAACCTGCCTCACATTGTTGCAGATTTCTGCAGTTGACTTGCTGATCTTAAAGTAATGCCGTCGTAATTTTGACTGTATATACTCACCTCTTTGCTGGTTGAGAGCAAAAATATCTTCTGTACCAAAGACTACCAATTAAATTACCTACAGAGTTTTTGTTTGTTGTCGGATCTTAGGACGAAGAAACCATGAATTGTGACACCGCTTTGTTCTGACAACCGCTTATTACATAGCTTCTGGCTAGCTTGAGTAACATGCTACCTCTAGAGGTTTACGATAAATTAGTAATTAGCTGTTTTTTTTAAAGAAAGTGTAAAGATAGTAGACTTTTATGTGGCTCCTCAGGAAAAATACTTAAGTAGATGTTATTAGGGTAATCAGAAAAAGCAGTTAAATGACTAAGAAGCAATTTTGAACGTAATTGCGTATTGATAATCTAATTGTTTAAGCAAAACAGCAGGCATCCACTAAACATTCTCATGAACAGGATCTTATTAACGGTGTATTGTACCCTGTGCAGAACAGCCGCATATCAAGTGATTTGGTGGTCACGATAAATATGCAAAAGAAAACTGAAGCACAAACCCTTCCCAAGCAATCTTTGGGCAGACTAAAATTAGTTGAAAGCTTTACGAGTAGAGCTTTCAAAGACTTGCTGCACAAACCGCAGGATATATTCGAGTTGCAAGAGCATTTAGAAGCAGCAATTCAATGGCTGAAGCGGGCTCATGATTGTAGTCCTGATGATGGGGTCAGTTGGGGATATTCTTTAAAAGGTGGGTGGCGACTCTCCTATCGCGAAACATCTGGTTATATTGCCGACACTTTTTTTGACTTGGCTCAGTACAATCACGATGAAGATGCTTGGCAAAGAGCAGTCACTATTTGTCGATGGTTGGTGAGAGTACAGAACGATGACGGATCTATATCTGACCCTCGCTACGGTTCTGAAGGAATTGTATTTGATACGGGTCAGGTGTTACAAGGACTGATTCGAGCTTATCAAGAAACTCATGACACCGAATTTCTACAGGCAGCTGAGGCGGCGGTGGCTTGGCTGGTGAGAGTTGCTGATTCCACAGGACGTTGGACGAGAAACACTCACTTGGGCATTCCCCATGTTTACAATACTCGCGTAGCTTGGTACGTGTTAAAGCTGCACAGTCTTAAGCCGAATATAGAAGCAGAGCGGGTGGCACGTGCAAATTTGGATTGGGCACTGAGTCAGCAACGCCAGGGATGGTTTGAGCAATGTGCTTTTAACCCAGGAGATGCTCCCTTTACCCATAACATTGCTTATGCTATTCGCGGTTTATTGGAAGCAGGCAACTTGCTCAACGAGCATTCGTATATTGATGGGGCGATGGCTGGAGCCAACGCGGTGATGCCGCATCTAGGTTCAGATGGTTTCATTCCTGGACAAATTGATGTTAACGGCAACGCTCAAGGAAATTATTGCTGCCTGACTGGCAATTGTCAGATGGCAATCATTTGGCTCAAGCTTTTTCAACAATCAGGCGAACTACAGTACTACCAATCGGCCCAGAGCAGCTTAAGATATGTCATGTCTTGCCAGGAAATTCAGACTTCAGATCCCAACATTCGCGGCGGCATAAAAGGTTCTCAACCAATTTGGGGGAAATACACCCGGTTGTCTTATCCAAATTGGGCAGCAAAGTTTTTTATTGATGGATTGCTTTTGTTACGGAGGTTACAGTCATGACTGGAGGAGGGATATTTAAATATGACCTAGATCTGCCAACAAATAATTTTCAGAATGAGGTGAAGGCAAAAA
>CAZZVG010000539.1:0-5162 GCA_964657295.1 Iningainema sp.
GGGCAAGTATTATGGGAGTTGTTGATTTGTGACGCAACTCGCAGCAAGGAGTATGAGGCTACCTGTCTCCAACGAGAAGCAAATTCAAGTTGGGTTGCGTCTCAACTGCGGCTTGCAGCTACTGCCCAACTACCAGATGTCATTCAAGTGTTTCGTCCTCAGTGTTTGAGTTTAATTGAACTTGCTGCAAGTAGCTTAGGCATTTCTGTAGAACCAACCCGCCGCACTTTAGCATTAAAGCAGTGGTTGGAGGAAAAGCATTATCCGATCTCCTTGGATAAACCACCATCTGCAGCGTTACCAGAATTGCTTTGGGGAGAAGAGTGGCGCTTTGCGACACTTGCTGCGGGTGATGTCGTACAGACGTTTAGCGATCGCCCCATTCCAATTTTGCACATGCCAGAATTTCTCTTGCCCATAAATTTGGGTTTGGCGTCCACGTTGCCCGTCCCTGGTGTGATTATATATGGTGGACGGCAATCGATGCCTTTGGCACGATGGTTACAACAGGCTGATCCTGTAGCGCTAAATTACGTAGCAGGTGCGCCGGATGGGTTGGTGTTAGAAGCTGGTTTGGTAGACAGGTGGATTGTTGCGACATTTGAAGATCGGGAAGTCGCCTTCTCTGGTAAGGTTTATGAACAGCGCAAAAAGCAAAGTCGGGGACTGCACTTTTTATTGGTGCAACCTGATGATTCGGGAATTACTGATAGTGGTTTTTGGTTGTTGTGTGAAGAATAGGCGATGTGTAGTGACAAGAAATAGAGCATTTAAGCTTCTCTAGATAAAGTTAGACCTATAATGCCGATGTTTTTCATTCAGATTCGTTAAAATTTAGCTAAAAAATTGGGTGAAAGTCAAAATTTCCAGAAAAGAGTAAATAGATGATCTAGAGGACAAGCATCGTGCCCCGTGGAACAAAGAAAAATAGCTTAAAGCAGTCAGCAGAGAATAACGGTTCTGGACAATTGTCTCTACAGCTAACTAACAAAGCTGAGGAAAGCTTGGACATTCCCACGATGGAGACTTGGCTGTGGGATGCAGCTTGTAAAATACGCGGCGCGACGGATGCACCAAAGTTCAAGGATTTTATTCTGCCTTTGATTTTCTACAAACGTCTTTCTGATGTCTTTGATGACGAGTATGAAAAGTGCGCCCAGAAATTTTGTGGCGGAGACTTAGCCCGTTACTTCATTGAAGCGGATCACAAAGATGCTCTCAAGAATAACCGTCAGCCGATTGTCCGTTATTATATCCCCCATGATTACCGTTGGGATGCGATTCGCTTTCATCCTAAAGATGGATTAGGGGAGTTTGTGACGACGGCGATGCGAGAAGTAGCAAAGCTCAATCCTGGGTTATCGGGAACGCTGACGCTGAAAGACTACAATGAAAAGCAAAGCAATCAGCGTGTTTTGGATGATGACCGTTTATCCGACTTAATTGAAGTGATTAGTCGGCATCGGTTGGGGCTAAAGAATACTAATGCGGATGTGTTAGGGGAAGCGTATGCTTACATCTTGCACCACTGCCAGAAACCGGGTTTGTTGCGAATCAGTAAAGCTGAAACCCTTACCTTTTCGTTCACAAACCCGGTTTCTCTCACCTAGTTGAGAATGGTGCAAGATATCAGTATGAGTATCTACTGCGGAAGTTCGCGGAAGGACAGGGGCAAAGTGCGGGGGAGTTTCTCACACCATCTGAGGTTGGTTGGTTAATTGCAGAAATTATTGACCCTGAACCTTATACGAAAATTTGCGATCCCACTTGTGGATCGGGCAGGTTGTTGATTAAGCCGCGTCTGGTGTTCAACCGCAAGCATCCAGGGGAGGAGAGTAAAGCCCCTAGGTTGTTTGGACAAGAGTTGAACCCGACAACGTTTGCGATCGCCAAAATGAATATGTTTTTGCAAGATTTTACTGATACTCAAATTGAGATTGGTGATACATTTAGGCAGCCTAAATTTACAGTTGAAAAGAAGCTTATGCGCTTTGATTATGTAGTTGCTAATCCGATGTGGAATCAGGATAACTACGGCGCAGATGCTTATGAAGCTGATTCTTTTGAAAGGTTTAAGGATGGATTTGCATCCAAATCCTCAGCAGATTGGGGCTGGGTGCAGCATATTTGGGCATCGCTGAAGGATAACGGACGGGCGGCAGTTGTTTTGGATACAGGGGCTGTGTCTCGTGGTTCAGGAAGTCAGCAAACTAATAAGGAAAGGGATATCCGTAAGGAATTTGTGGAAAAAGACAGAGTTGAAGGAGTGATTTTGCTTCCTGAAAACCTGTTTTATAACACAACTGCACCAGGGGTGATTATTTTGTTAAATCGGCTAAAACCTCTGGATCGTAAGGGCGAGTTTTTGCTGATTAACGCTGCTGATTATTTTGTTAAAGGCGATCCAAAGAATATTTTGACCCAGGAAGGAATTAAGGCGGTGAGGGAGGTTTATTGCAACTGGGAGACGCGGGAGAAGCTGAGTAAAGTTGTTAAATTGGAAGAGTTGAGGGTAGCGGATTATAATCTTAGTCCTTCTCAGTTTGTCGATGTGAGCGAAAAATTTGTCCACCGTGGCATTACGGATATTGTAGCAGATTTAGCAGCGGCGAAAGAAGAAAGGGAATGGGCAGACAAGGATTTAGCTGAGGTGTTGGCAAAGTTGAATTTTACTGAAAATTAGGAAGTGGCAATGAAAGTTTCTTTAACACCTGAATTAGAAGAGTTAATTCAAGAGAAGATTAACAGTGGTCAATATACATCTGTTAGTGAGATTATTGCTGAAGGACTGCGGTTATTAGATGAAAGGGATAAACTCAAAGCAGCGCGTTTAGCTGAATTAAAGGAGAAAATTAGAGAGGGAATCGAAGCAGCCGATCGCGGTGAGTTGATTGATGGTGAGGAGGTATTTGCTGAACTAGAGGATGAGATTCGTGGCGCTGAAGCAAGAATGCAGGAAAAAGCGCAAAAGCAGGAGGTAACGGACGAAGAGAAACAACGGATTTCCTTTTTAGAAGCTGCTAAGGAGTTTATTGGTTGTGTCGAGAGTGGTATAGGTGATTTGTCTTATAACAAAAAATATCTTCAAGGTCCTTCTACAGGCAATACAGTTCGTTAAAGCATATATAGCGGTTTTCAGTTGGTTGCAGGGAGTAGGGTGCGTTAAGGTAGTGTAAAGCACCATTTCTCAAGGTGCGTTACGGCGCTATAAGTCAAGTAAATAGTAAAAAATTACACATAAAATGCGCAAGAACACACCCTACTAAAATTTAATGTTTACTTTATGAATGACCTCTTAGTTTTTAAAATACTAAGTTATTGGTTTTTTCAGTAAAGTAATTTTGGATGGATTGATGAAGGAGGATACAGCAATGACTCAAGCAATTGAGCGAGAGCAAACTATTTTAGCGCAAATCAAAGGCTTAACTGAGCAACAACAGCAGGAGTTATTAAATTTTATTGAATTTTTACAATTTAAAGCACAAAAGCAGGATATCCAGGAGGAAGAGAAAGAAGAAATTTCAGCCTATGAAGCAGCAAAAGAGTTTGCAGGCTGTGTAGATGGTGGACCAGGCGACCTTTCAACGAATAAGAAATATTTAAAAGGTATGGGCTGGAAGTGAAACACAAGATAATACTAGATACAAGTCCGTTGGTGGCATTTGTTAATAAGCGGGAAAACTTTCACCAGTGGGCTTTAAATCAATGGAAAATGATTCATCCTCCCTTGCTAACTTGTGAAGCGGTGATAACAGAGACTTGTTTTCTTCTACAAGATCTCTGGTGAAGATGCTGTTTTAGGGTTAGTCAGTAGCGGTAATATTCAAATTCCTTTTCAACTCAGTGATGAAATAGGAACGGTTAGGGAATTGATGAAGCGATATCAAAATGTTCCAATGTCGTTAGCTGATGCTTGTTTGGTAAGAATGAGTGAGTTGATTGCAGGAAGTTGTGTGTTAACGTTGGATAGTGACTTTCGGATTTATCGGAGGAATAAGAATGAGATGATTGATGTGATTATTGCTGATGGCTTATGAGGAGAGGGGGTAGGGATGGGTGAGATACAAATACCGCCTCATTGGAAGGTTGTAAAATTTGGAAAAATTTGTCAATTCACTTGTAAACCAAGGGGATTAAAATATTCTGATTATGAAAAAATTCCATTTATCCCAATGGAATTAATACCAATTGGAAATCTTTATTTTGATAAATTTATATGGCAAGAAGGAGCAAAAATTACCAGTGGAACATATTTTGAGAACGGTAATTTTTTAATTGCTAAGATAACTCCGTCATTTGAAAATGGAAAACAAGGAATTATTGAGAATTTGCCTGTAGCTTTTGGTGTAGCTACTACCGAAATTATACCAATAAAAGAAATATCTGATTTAAGTGATAAAGAGTTTTTAGCTTACTTTTTGTTGCGTCAAAACATACGCAATGATCTTGCCCAAAAAATGGAAGGTTCAACAGGTAGGCAAAGATTTGGCAAGTCTGTACTAGAAAATGTAGATATTTACCTCCCTCCACTCCCCGAACAAAAGGCGATCGCCCACACCCTGCAAACCATCCAAAAAGCCAAAGAAACCCGCCTGCGAGAGTTAGAACTAGAACGGGAACGCAAAGCAGCACTGATGCACTATCTCTTTACTCATGGCACTCGCAACGAACCCTGCAAGCAGACAGAAATAGGAGAGATGGCTGAGAGTTGGGAAGTGGTTAGACTCGATTCGCTTGTTGAGTTTCTAAGCGGAGGAACTCCTTCAAAAAACCATCCTGTATGGTGGCAGGGTAATATTCCTTGGGTAAGTACAAAGGATTTAAAACAACCGAGACTATCAGACACTATCGACCATATTTCAAAAGAAGGCTTAGAAAATGGCTCACGTATGGTTTCTGAGAAAACACTTTTAGTTGCTGTTCGTGGTATGTGTCTTGCAAAAAATATTCCAGTGGCAATGACAGAAGTACCTATGACTTTTAATCAAGATATTAAGGCACTTGTTCCATCTTCTCAGGTTAAGCCTGAATACCTTCTCTATGTAATCCAGTATCTCAAAGACTATATTTTACGATTTGTTGGAACTTCAGCACATGGAACAAAACGACTAGCTACATCTTCTCTAAAAGCAATTCAAATACCTTTGCCAAGAATAGAAGAA
>CAZZVG010000540.1:0-5156 GCA_964657295.1 Iningainema sp.
TTTAAGGCAATTTTTTTTAGGAAACAACTGCTTGAGTTGTGCCGCTAATTGACAAATTTTTCTCATTAAAATCTTCAGTCTTTTGCTCCTTCTTAGTCAGGACATCGGGAGCAAACCAGCCATGACCAAATGCTAGATACCCTTTCGCTTCCAAAGGAACACCTGGTTGATAGACCAGTTTTATATGGCTAACCCTTCTCCAAAAGATGCTGAAGGCTCTAGAACCCAAAAAGCGATCGCCAAAGCTAATATTACTAGGCCACAGGTCTGGAACTGATGATTTCTGGGATAATCCAGGCCAAGCTAGAAAGGCATTTTTCTTGGCTGGAGTACACAGTCCCGCTTCAACCAAATAGTCTAGAAATAGCTGCCACCGGGGTTCCTCATGGGGTTCCTCATAGGGCTGGTTATTTAGAAAACATTCCAAACCAATTCTGGGTAAGACAGTATCACCCACATCGAAACTTAAAATAATAGAATCTACAAACTCAGATAGAGTAGAGGTAAGGGTAGAGAATGTATTTGTCGGATCGCTCCAGCCAATTTGCACCAGGTAATCTGATAATTGCTCTGGGGAAATTCCCTTGACATTCACCCTTACAGCGTTGGCTGGGCGAGATAGCATTGCCCCAAGATGGCTGATGGTTGCGTCAGTAGGTAGAGAATCAGCACAACGCCGGAGATTTGACTCAAGAAGTGGGGAAACCCTAAATTTAAGGAGCCTATTCGTCATTTTAATTAAGTTTTGGGCATCAATGACAGTTTCTTGATTAAATTTCAAGAAAATACAGGGAATTGGTACTTGTGGTAGCTGACCATTCAGATCAAATTCCAGTCCGATGTTTTCTATCTCTTGATACAGTGAAGAATTTGGCGATGCCCAATCCTGATAAAAGTCTTGCAAAAATTGCCATGCTGGAGCGGTCAAAAACCTTTCTGGCAGGTTTTGGTCAAGGCAAGGGAAACGGACTTGGAAGTCTACTCCCGATTGATTTGCCCCCAAACGACATTCAAAGCCAGCCAGAGATGAAACAGGTAAGATTTGGGCAAGGGGCTGAATATAGGACAAGGCTTCGGGAGAAACCAAGTCAGGATGCAGGTGAGGACTAATGATTTTTAAGTAATCTTGCATTGAACAACTCATAAATCACGCTCCTATTTGAGATTTCGGATTGGCGATGTAAGGATATGTTGGATTATGAATGAACAGTAATTTCAGAATAAAGACATCCCAGAAAACAGTTAAAGGTGCGTTGTGACTAGCTTATAAGCTGCATTTTCCAACATTGCAGATAGCTAATCAATACGATAAAATACTAGAATATTTTTTGATAGTAACAAGGTAAAAACATATAGGTATTTGCATTAATTTTCACCTGATGGTGAAGAGTCTATTTTTGTTGGTAAGCTCGGCGAGCCAATATCAATAAAAATCCCAAATCTATTCTGTCAACTGCCATCAGTGATAGGTTAAGGTTCTGGACAATTTGTCAATAAGTAATAGTGCTTAAAATTAAGCCGAAAATCCGGTTTGAAAACACAATATAAGTCTTGCGATCACTCAAAATTTTAACCGATCATTCATTCAGGCTCTGAAAACTCAGTACAAATGTGAATTTAATACCTCTAATTTTGTTCAGTTTTCAGGATAATTACGAATTGACAAAAGTAATTTAGTCTTAACCTATCACGAATGGTCAACTGCTGTTTAGTTTAAAAATCGCCCGTAAGGCTAAACAGAAATGCTCGCCAAGACAAGTTGGTACTGCCCTGGGAGCAGTGCAAGGTATCGAAACACCCTCAGTGCTAGAGTTGGCACAAAAGTTCATTCAGGCACTGTGAGGGAAATCGAAGAGGTAGAAATGTAGTATGATAAAGGGATTGACTGCCAATTACTCAATAGCTGCCGTTAGGTTTGCTCCCGAAGCCAGGGCCGCAACTACGCATTTGCGGATTTACAACAGCAAGGAAATCCCCTACCTCCACGTACTCACCTCCCATGGCAGCCTCTATAGCCATTGCTGCTAAAACCTCCTCTTTAGTAAAAAAGTAGCCTTTTTCCTTTCCTAGCTCAACAGCTAGCTCACTCAGGCTTTCTGGGTCTGTTGCGGCTTTGAGACGCTCTTGCAATACTGAGTCTTTCAACAACTCAGTGTAAAATTGTTCGAGATCGGTTGTTGTCTTGGTTGTAGTTGTTGTCGTCATGTATTTTCTCCTTGGTTGAACGTCAAATTTAAGACTACTCTTTTGATAAATGAAAGTTAAGCTCAAAGAGATTAGCTTCTATTAATTCTCATTGGGCTAAGCACAATCAATTTATGCACTTTCAGTAGACCAATACTCTGGACAGAATTAAGCAGCAATAAAGCCGTAAGACCTGAGTTCGACGTAAAAAAAGGACTGAAAAGTAGACAGAGGAAACTTTCTAGCCTGATAAGGCTTTTTGAATTAATGTCAATAAGGTTCAATAAATGAAAATAGGCGTGAATGGTGCTGTTTGGGAGTATGATGAATTCGTGACGGATTCATTACGGAAATGAGTACTAAAAAATTGTTAAAACGGGACACAACAGGGCAAACGCATCTTGTCAATAAGAGCGGATCGGTGTCAATAAAGCCGAAAAGATTATCAATAATGCTTACTTATTGATAATCTTTTCGGCAATCGCTTTGATTCTTGGGAAACAAACCAAACGAGAAACTCTGATTATTGGTTCACCCATAAACAAATGAGCGAAATCTTCCATCACCATCAGATCTCTGAAAATTGCATAAATGAGTTTTACCGCTCCCAATAAGTCTGTGTAAGGCAATACTCTAAATGCTTGACTTCCAATTAGCAGAAAAATAGAGTGGAACTTTTAGAGCAAACAGTATCTAAAAAGGGTAATGTTATATAGCAATCCTAAATAAATTACAAACTGCACATTCCCTAGAGCTTTTATTTATAAGCCTTCCAGATTGTTTCTGTTTATATCTCAAATAGGATTGCTATAGATTTGTTGTTAAGAGTTAAATTGATAAACAAAACTCATATCGATTGATAAATAAACCAATGACTATATCATGCATTAACTCTGATTTAGAATAACAAATTGTTTTGCAATCTAATCTTTTAATTCCTGTTTTAAAATTTAGCCAGTGAGTATACCTTACTGCTATTAAAACTCCCATATTGAATCTAAGTACACTTTTTATATATTTACTACTAATAAAACAACAAATCTATAACGTGACCTATGAATCGCTACTATATTGGTTTAGCCAGTACTTGCCATGATCCAGCTATCGCTATTATTGATTCTAATGGTCAAGTAGTGTTTGCAGAAGCGCTAGAACGTTATTTACAGAATAAAAGAGCTTGGGATGTTCAACCAGATAATTTTTATCAAATTGTGCAATTGATTGAAAGCCACTGTGATCCTAATGCTGAGTTTGTAGTAGCTAGCACTTGGAGTCTTACTAACTGGCAAGCTTATTCACGGTTGCTTTTTTGGCATTTTATCTTGGGAGGAGGTACTAAAAGTCTTTTGCAACCTTCTTTAAAAAGAGCTTCTTCTTCTGATTATAGTGACAAGACTTTTTATTGGTTAAGTTTTCTCCATTTAGTTGGCTTGCTAAAGGCAGGTAGAAACCTGGCATACCAAATGCGCTTTGTGTTTAATAATGACCGGATTATTTTTAAACGATATCAACATCACCTAACTCACGCAGCAAATGCTTGCTACACTAGCCCCTTTAACGATGCTGCTTGTATTGTTGTAGATGGTAACGGAGAAAGAGGCGCTTTATCTAGTTACAGTTATAAGGATGGCATGATTAAGACTATGCAAGAGTCTATAGGGTTTGCCAGTCTAGGAGATTTGTATGCAACGATAACGCAACTTTGCGGTTTTGATTGGCATAAGGGTGAAGAGTGGAAAGTGATGGGATTGGCACCCTATGGTAAAGTTGACCCCGAATTATACAAACAGATGCGTTCTCTTTTTGAAGTAAAAGGCTGTTGCCTCAAACAACCCTCCCGTCGCAACTCTGCTAGTTTACATTCTAGTATTTGGAATAAAGCATTACTAACTTCTGCTTCTTATTGGGAAGCTGTAGATATCGCTTGTACAGGACAAAAAGTATTTGCTGATATCATGGAAGAACTCCTCAATAATTTGTATAAGCTAAATATTTCCGACAATCTAGTTCTTAGTGGAGGATCTGCATTAAATTCGTCATTGAATGGAATGATATTGGAGAAAACTCCTTTCAAAGCAGTATACGTTCCTTCTGCCCCAGCTGATGATGGTAATGCTATTGGTGCTGCATTGCTAGCTTATTACGAAGAGCGTCCACACAAATCAAGCAAAAAAGTTTGGCAATCACCCTACCTCGGCTCAACTATCAGTGAAAAATCATTAAATAATATGCTGCGATTTAGTCGGATTCAACATCTCAGACATTTACCAGAAACAGTACATTTAGAAGCTGCACGCCTATTATCTGAAGGTAAGTTACTAGGATGGGTACAAGGACGCGCTGAGTTTGGACCGCGTGCGTTGGGTAATCGTTCTATCTTAGCAGATCCTCGTTCTCCAAATATGAAAAATCTAATCAATGAGCGAGTCAAATTCCGCGAAGAATATAGACCATTTGCACCATCTATTCTGCATGAATTTGGTGATAAATACTTTGAAAATTATCAAGAATCACCATATATGGAACGTACTCTTCGCTGGCATCCAGATGTTAGAGAACAAGTACCAGCAGTTGTCCACATAAATGGTACTGGGCGCTTACAGACAGTTAAGCAGGAGTGGAACGAAAAATTCTACAATTTAATTTACGCCTTCTACAAAATAACAGGCGTACCAATTCTTCTAAACACCAGCTTAAATGTCATGGGTAAACCAATTATCCACAGCTTGGAGGACGCTTTGAGTGTCTTCTACACCGTTGGTCTTGACGCATTAATCATCGAAGACTACTTGATTGAAAAGTAGTTTAAATTAGCAAGAATAATTAGAGGATGTGAAAAATAAAATACTCAATTTGCTATGCATTAGTCACATGTTTCGTAACAAAATAAAAAAGGCTACAAGCGAGAGCTTCGCCTCCCAGGGCAAACGCATCTAAATTTGATGTCCCGCACTCAAATGGTATTCTGGAAG
>CAZZVG010000541.1:0-5137 GCA_964657295.1 Iningainema sp.
CACCCAAAAGCTTGTAAGCGTAGCGGACGGCCTTAAGGGTAGCCGAATCTGTATCGTCCTCCTCTTTTTCTATGAAAAGGCGGTCTTTTGGGAACCACTCTCCAAAACCAAGTTTGCTGAACGCTCGAGCCAACTCCGGGCGGACACCGGCAAGCAGCACCGTGATCCCGACTTTTTTAGCATCATGCAAGAAGTGTTCTAGCCGCTCTATGCAAACGATATCTGGGTTGCGTACACGCTTGAGGCGCAAGACGATAAAGCGAATGCCTGAGCCGATCGCCCGTGCTTTGAGTTCATCGAGATAGCGATCAAGATCCGGTGCGGCACCAAAGAAAATCTCACCTTCGAGGTCAAAGAGGATGATGGAGGTGCAGGGCGGGTCGAAAGTCAGCCGTTCACGCACAATTCCTTCGTTGCTAACAACGAGATCGGCAGCCTTAAATTTGGCGGCACGCGGCACAAACATCAAAATGGACAAGGCGACACCAGTCAAAATCGAGTATTCAATGCCAATGAAGAGTGCTGTCAATGTCGTGATGAGTACCAAAGCAGCATCAAACGTTGAACCACGAAAGGTGTAGCGCAACCGCTGGAGGTCAATCAACCGGGCGGCAGTGAGAATCAGCAAGGCAGCTAGTCACGCTTTAGGGATGTATTTTGTCAAGGGAGCCAGTGCTAGCAGCGCCACAGCAATAAACAGTGCCGTCAAAATACCTGAAAAGCGAGTCCTTGCTCCAGATTGGTAATTGATCGCTGAACGAGTCAAGGAGCCAGAGCCAGGTAAGCATTGCAAGAAACCACCACTCAGATTGGCAATCCCTTCAGCCATGCACTGGCGGTTGTAATCAATCACTTGACCTGTTTGGTTCGCAATTGATTTAGCGATCGCCAGTGCTTCCAGCAAGCCGAGGAAAGCGATCGCCAAGGCACCACTCGACAGTTGCGGAATCCAGGCAAACTTAATCTCCGGGATATGCGGCAACGGTAAACTGGCGGGCACTGAGCCAGACACCGCCACAGCTGTCTTGCCGCCTACACCAACTATAGTCCAGCCCAATAAATAAGCAATGATGCTCACAACGACTAAAACAACGATCATGTCCATTTGTGGCAGCCTGTACTTACGTACCAATTTTCTCAAAGCCAGGGCAAGCACAAGCGTCAAAAGGGTGATGGCAAGCGCCTTATAGTTGAGACTGCCTCCGGTCAGCGTCAGCCACAAGCGATAGAAGACTTGTTGATGAGCGGTGCCCTTTTCGCGAATGCCGAGTGCGTTGCCAATTTGACCGACGGCCAAGAGAATGGCAGCACCCGTCATAAAGCCGAGAATCACCGACTCTGAGATGTAGCGAGTTAAGTCTCCCAACTTGAACACTGCGATGGCAATTTGCAATGTGCCGACCATGATCCCCAGCAGAAACATGCCTTCATAGGCATCGAGTCGAGCATCGGGTTCAAAGAAACCCAGAGTGCTAAAAACAACAAGCGAGATTGCGCTAGTCGGTCCGTTGATCAGATGTGAGGATGAGCCAAAAATGGAAGCAATGGCTGTCACAAAAATCGCTGAATAAAGACCGAAGCGTGGGTCTACCCCTGCGATGAGTGCATAGGCTATGCCTTGCGGCAAGGCGATCGCGGCTACGGTCAGGGCAGCGATCAAGTCGGCGCGGCCTTTACTCCAATTATAGTTTAAGTAATGCTTTAAATAATAATGCATTGTTGTTCTTTTCATTCTATGAGGAGTGTTCGTTGTTCATTCTCCAGTCATGCTCGCAGGATTTGCTTCACTTCGCTTTTGGTTTGTATACGCGATCAATAATGCCGTTGTCATCGAAAAATTTCTGTTTGGCATCATCCCAATCTTTGGCTATGAGCGTGATCGGCAAGAGTTCAATTTGGGGGAACTGAGCACTATATTTTTTCAAAATGTCTGGGTTAATGGGACGATAGCCAAATTTAGCGATTGTTTGCTGCGCCTGATCGGTAAAAAGAAATTGCAAATAGGCTTTCGCGTCAGCCTCAGTCTTGTGACGAGTGATATTGGCATCGACCCATGCTACATACGGTTGCGCCAGAATACTCACTGGCGGATAGACTATTTCCAGTTCGCCCTTTGCTTCGGAAACTTCTCTAATGGCTTCGTTTTCCCAAGTTAGATGCACATCACCAATTTTTTCGATGGTAAAGTTGATTGCTGAAGCGCGTGCACCGGCATCAAGAACTGAAGTGTGTTTATAGAATGACTTGAGAAAGGCTAATGCCTCAGCTTCGCTTCCACCGCGCTTGATGACTGAGCCCCAAGCGGCTAAAGCGCTTAGCTTGCCGTTGCTAGAGCTTTTTGGATCTGGTGTAATAATTTCCACACCGGGACGAATCAGATCAGACCAATCCCGAATATTTTTCGGATTGCCTTTGCGCACGACAAAGATGATGGTGGAGGAATAGGGTTGTGAATTGTTCGGTAGCCGCTTTGACCAGGCTGCTGGGATCAGACCCTGTTTACGTAGCGCGTCAACATCTGAATAGAGACCTAAGGTAACGACATCTGCAGGCTCACTGCCTTCTATAACCGACCGGCTCTGTTGAGAAGAGCCACGATGTGATTGCTTAATTTTTAGATGTTTTTTAGTTTCTTTTTCATATTTCGCAATGAATTGCTCGTTCAGATTGAGGTAAAGCTCTCGGGTTGGATCGTATGATACGTTCAGCAGTTGATTAGATGTGTTGCCTTCCACATTCTTGACCACGACCAGGGCGATCGCGAGAAAAACAGCCGACACGGCAGCCAGATTAGCCCAAGAAATTCGTTTTGTTTTCATATCGAAAAGCTTCAAAGAGTCACTGTGAAGGCAATTGGTCTAATTCAAACTTTTCTTCTTGGGAGCGAAACAACCAAAAATACTGGTCGAACCCTTTTATCCCACCTAATACATCAATAATATATTTATTTGAGTGTAAACGAAACAACTTATCACAAGCAATGTCTGCTGTCTGTTTGACGAAACTGGCGCAGCCACGACAAAGCATCCCACAAGGATAATGGACGTTTTGGTAATTTGAGCCAGACTTAACAACTATGGAGCAGCAACTACAAGTAGTTGCTACCCCATTAATAATCGGTTATTTGAGATGAATGCTTATACCGGAATCAACACTGTGTCAATGACATGGATAACACCGTTATCCGCAGCAACATCAGGTGTTGTCACTGTTGCATCATTCACTTTGACGCCATGAGAAGCATCAATTTTCACTTGCGTTCCTTCAATAGTAGTAGCTGAGTTCAGCTTAACTACGTCAGCCGCCGTCACTTTGCCTGACACAACATGGTATGTCAGGATTTTCGTGAGCTTTGGAATGTCTTGAAGCAATCCATCTACCGTGCCTTTTGGAAGCTTAGCAAAAGCTTCATCTGTAGGGGCAAAAACAGTGAATGGACCAGCGCCTTTTAATGTTTCTACCAAATTGGCAGCCTTGACTGCAGCCACTAGCGTGTTGAAAGAACCAGCATTAACAGCAGTATCAACAATGTCAGCCATGTGTTTCACAAGAGTGAGAGTGGAATCCGTTAAATACTATACACTATTGAGCTTCAAAAAATTTACAGTATTTTGATAGAATAACAGTAGATTGTAAATATACAAATTATTCGGAAATTTTTAGCGATCGCAAATCAAAGATGTAGAGATGCGGAATTTCGCGTCTCTACCACTAGATAAAATTTCTTTCAAAACCGTATTGCTACATAGCAGATCACCTAAAATGTCTAAATGTTACACAACGTTGTAAAATCCCTATAATTCCTTACCAGACAAATCATTAAATAAAAATATGACAAATCTGATAGAATACGAAGATAGTAGCGATGAAGTGCGTGCTGTGTATGACGATATCCGCGCCACGCGTTCATCTGACTATATCAACAACTTTTGGAAAGCCTTAGCCAACCATCCCCCCACCCTGCGGCGAACCTGGGAAACGCTGAAGGAAGTCATGGTTAGCTCTGGCGAAATAGATCCATTAGTGCGCGAATTGATTTATATTGCAGTGAGCGTGACTAATGGTTGTGAATACTGTATTGCCTCACACACGGCAGCAGCGCGTACCAAAGGAATGAGTGATCCTATGTTTGGCGAATTGATGGCGATTGTTGCCACTGCAAACATGACGAATCGTCTCGCCAATGGCTATCAGATTCCAGTTGACGACAAATTCAAGACTTAGTAATTTTTCGCTCGTTCCTAAATCGATGCCATGCATTATTCACTTGACGCACCCACGGCTTATAGCCGTGAGATTCGTGCGAGTAGCCACACTCAATACAAGCCTCCTGTCATCCGCTAGGCGTAGACGCGAATTTGCTCTTGTCTTAGCCTCTGTTTCACGTTAAACTAAGAGGCACCTCCTGCTCACATTCCCAGGCAGAGGCGGGAAACAAGTCATTGCAAGAGTTTTAGCTTATATTAGTGCCATTCGAGCTTAAATCTTCTGGTGGTAGGGCAATAAAACCAGTTTTTACTCCACGCTTGAAGCCTGCACGCTCGTAGAAATGCAAAGTCTCCTCGCGTTTTGAACTGGTCAGGAGCATCACTTTGTAACAATCTTGCTGCCATGCAAGATCCAAAGCATACCGAAGAGATCCGTTTTCACACCAGTGGTTTGATAAATTGTTGCGTGTTCCCAGGATAAGTTGGTTGATTTTTCAAAGAAGTGTACAGCAAATTCCAGTTAATATGATACTCTAATTGTTAGTCTTTCAAACAATTAAAGCTCTGTTTCCCTGTTCCTGATCCCCTTGTAGAAAGGCAGCTATATCAAAACTTTCAGTCATAGGTTATTGAATGTATGTTACGTTTAACTTTACGGGCGCTAGCTTTGCTCGCCGCAGGTATCGCAGCATCTGTTATCATCAGCTTGTTGACCCTTCCTAGTCCTGCCCTCGCAGATACAGCAAAGGTATTGCCTATTCCTCAACCATCCTTTCAGGGTAAAATCGGCATCACTTACCCTGAGTCAACACCAGATTTTCCGGCTCCAATTACCGCTCCAGAAAAAGCCCCGAATATACTGCTAGTACTGCTAGATGATGTGGGCTTTGGGCAAGCGAGTACCTTTGGTGGACCTGTAGAAACCCCAA
>CAZZVG010000542.1:0-5135 GCA_964657295.1 Iningainema sp.
GCCTTTTTTGCTCGCACTATGTGTCCCCTTAAAAAAATATTTTTTGGTTTTCCATAAATAAATTTACTTGCTCTGAAACCGATTTTTCTTTTTCTTTCTTTTGCCTTTTAACTTTTAACTTTTGCCTTGTTCGGTCAAGTAAATGGGTAAAACCAATTGCCCATGATCTCTTTAATCATCCAACTGCCGTCGTTGATGGGATGAGCCAATCGCGGCAATTGTCCGATATTTTGTGACTGTTCTCCGAGTAATCGGTAGACAAAATCTGATTCTTAATAGTTGGGCTAGCTGTTCATCACTATAGGGATGGGCTGGTGATTCTTCTTCAATTAACTGTACGAGCATTTGTTGGATTTGTGGTGGGGTACGTCCGCCAACTCGTGCGGGAACACATAATAAATGTAACGGAACAATTTGACTGTATTGATCACAACAAATTAACATATACCTTAAGCGCACAATCCGGCTGATTGTGGAGTTACTAAGTCCTACTGATTGAGCAACTAATTGTTGTGGGGTTGGCACCAAATCTAAGCGTTCTCGACTCTGCAAGAAAGCTTGCTGGCGTTCAACTAGAAATTGAGCGACTTTGAGGAGATTTTCCTGCCACAGATGCAAAGCAGTCAGTAAGCTTTTTGCTTTTTGTAACAACACTTCTAGCTGTTGGCTATCTCGCGTTTGCGCTGAGGATTTCGGCAATTGCTCAATGGCTTCGGAATTTAGACAAAAGCGTTGCTCAAATTCATAAGTTAAAGAAATTTGCCAACCAGAAGCTGTTAATTCTGCTTTTAAATCGGGAGTGACAATAGGTGCATTGTTATGACCAAAGTTTCTGGCTGGGCGAGGTTCTAATTCCTGAATTTCGTGAATGGCATCGTCTAGTCTTTTGATATCTACATTCTTATAAACTTGTTTTTTTTCAATCTTTTGCAGCAATATCTCCCGATTATACCTTGCGTTGTCAGAATTTCCAGTACAATTTGCTAATTCTTCTAAATACTCTTTAACTAATAGAAAAGCTAGACTTTGAGGCTGGTCTTTCAATTGCAATAACAGACATTCTTGCCCTGAACGGGCAGCAATTCCTGGTGGATCTAAACTTTGAAGGACAGGGACAAGAGCTTCTAATTCCCTTGCACTCCAGACACTACCATTTGCCCAAACTACTGGAGTTTTTTCCAAGTATCCAGAATTTGAGATCCACTGAGTTAAATAGATTAAAGCTTCACGTTGTCTTGATGGAATTGATAAGGCAGAGATTTGGCCAAATAGATGTTCGCTGAGACTTACGTACTGCGCGGGTAGAGTATACCAATCTGGTAGAACATCCTCTAACAGTGTTTCGCTTTTTCCTTTGAAAGTCGCATCCTCTAGTAAAAAAGGATTGTGCTTCGCTTCTTCCCGGACATAATCCACCACTCGCTGGCGATCGCAAGGTAATAAGCGAACCAATTGTTGTAGAGTAGGGTAAAGAACTGTTTGAGTTCTTAATTGTGTTTCCGTTGCAGGTGCGGCATTCAGAAGATTCATCGTTAGTGTACTCGCGCATTAGCGGAATGTGGTAAATATAGCGGTTATCGTTTGAGTCACATACAAAATGCCCAAGCTGATTTCCTATTTCTGTACTAAGGCCTAAGCTTCTACAAATTCTGTGTGGTTTTAGTTATCTGACACAATCGATAAATCTATCTGTTTTTCTTGACTAAAGATAATATGTTCAGGTAAAACTGTTCGCCCACCAGAAAGAATAGCTGCTCTTTCTAGAGTATTTTGCAACTCTCGCGCATTTCCCGGCCAAGAGTAACCTCTAAGTTTTTCCATTGCAGCGCAAGTGATTGCCATTTTCATGCTATTACGCAAAGCAATAGAGTTTAAAAAATGTTGAGTCAGTTGCTCTAAATCTTCCAGGCGATCGCGTAAAGGCGGCAGTTCAATCCGTACCACATTCAAGCGATAATAAAGGTCTTCCCGAAATTGATTCAGCTTGACTAGCTGCTCTAAATTCCGATTGGTGGCAGCTAAAATGCGAACATCTACAGTTTTAGTTTGGTTACTACCCAAGCGCTCAAAGGATTTATCCTGTAACACTCGCAACAGTTTCCCCTGAATCACTAAGCTCAACTCTCCAACTTCATCGAGAAATATCGTTCCACCATTCGCCATCTCAAAGCGACCAATCCGCAAATGATTGGCTCCGGTGAAGGCACCTTTTTCGTGACCGAATAACTCTGCCTCTAACAGATGTTCTGGAAGCGCCGCACAGTTGACTTTTACCAAAGGTCCACGACTGCGAGGACTGGTACTATGGAGAGTGGAAGCGACTAACTCTTTGCCAGTCCCTGACTCTCCCGTAATCAAGACTGTCGTATTGACTTGAGCAACTCTACCAATGAGTTTAAAGACGGATGCCATTGCAGGTGATCGCCCCAATAATTCTTCGGGGTGTCCTTCGGGATTTGCTTCGCCAAACTGATAGGCTAAAGCATGGGAGTGAGCTAAAGCCTTTTGAGTTAGATTGACCAAATCATCCATATCAAAAGGTTTAGTTAAGTAATCATAGGCTCCCAACTGCATCGCTTCAATAGCTGTCCGACTCGTCCCATATGCCGTCATTACAATCACAGGCACTTCAAACAGGGTTTTCCCCAAAGCTTTAAGAACCGCATTCCCCTGAGTTTTGGGCATTTTCAGATCCAGGAACACCAACTCAGGACGAGATGCCGCATCTTGTTGAATTATCGTCAGTCCCTGCTGTCCATCTCCGGCTTCTACAACTGTGTGACCAACATCTTTAAGAATCTGCGCCATCGCCTGACGCAAAGCTTTTTCATCATCAATAATGAGAATTTTAGACACTCCTGTCTCCTGACTCCTGACTCCAAGTTGGTAAACAAACGCTAAAAACAGTGCAACCAGCCCCAGATATCAAACTAATATATCCTCCGTGTCTCGTGACGATCTCGTGGCTAATTGCTAAACCCAATCCAGTTCCTTCCGGCTTTGTGGAATAGAAAGGCTCAAAAATCCGCTCGCGCTCTTCTGGTAACAAACCCGATCCTGAGTCTTTCACCCAAATTACCAAATCGTCCTGCTGTTCTACACCCACCTCAACGCTCTCTCCTACTGGACTAGCTTGAATCGCATTCAAAATTAAATTCACCATCACCTGTCCTAACTCCCGACGGCGCAGTAGGATCTCGGGTAAAGCCTTGGCAGGCTCGTGATAGACGAGTGCGACTCCCTGTTCTTCTGCTGATAGACGCAGCAAGGAAACAGATTCAATAGCGATCGCCTCTAAGGACGTCCTCACCATTTCCTCCTGCTGCTGATTTTGGTCAAAATACAACAGTCGTTGCACCAAATGCTCTAAACGGTCTACTTGTTCTAGTAAGCTAGCAGTAGGTAGAGTTGTCACCCCAAGATTTTGGAGTTGTCGTTCTGTATACTGCAAATTCAGACGCATACTAGCTAGTGGATTGCGGACTTCATGGGCTACCCCTGCTACCAAATGTCCTAAAGACGCCAAACGCTCGACTCGGTGCAGGCGCTGTTCTAACTCTTGGCGACGGCATTGCATCGTATTAATCGCAGATCCCAACACTCCCATTTCTGCTGGTAAGGGGGGGATAAGCGTTGTTTTATCATTTTCCATCACCTTGATACTCCCTTGGAGTCGCTGCACTCCCCACTGAAGTTGTAAGGCAATATAAAAAGTCCACACTCCCACCACTAAATTTCCCAAAACCACTAGAAGACTCAGGACTTTTTGATCACCATCTTCAAGGCGAGGCATACGTTTCATTGTCCACACCGCTCCCCATAATGGTAGCGGATCTGCACGCAGTACCAAGATATCAAGACCAGATCTCCGTATTAATTCCTGAGGTAAGCCTTGACTTGTCGCTCTGCGAGTTAATTGTAAAATTGTACTGCGCTCAACCGAAGGAATATCTTTTTTCGGGATCGGTCCCCCGTGAGTAGGAAAGGCATAGCCTAATAGTCGATCTTGTTGCAGCAGGTAGAATCCCCCTTCCACTCTTGGGAAAGTGGTGAGTGATTCATTTGAGAGTTCCTCCAATTGCAAGTCTTGCTGCTTACTTGACTTCGGTGTTTGCCCAAGCTGTAATTCCCAAAACAGCTTAATCAGTCTGGTGTTGGCAAAAGCAAGTGTTCTTTGATTTCTGGCTACCACTGCCCCCTCTAAATTTTGAAATAGCTGTACTACCAGCAACAAAGCCGCTCCACTTAAACTTAAAAAAAGAACACTCAGAATTGTGAGTTGCTGTCGGAGTGTCCAACTTTGGGGCAATACAATGGGTTTCATCTCATTTGCTATTGAAGCAGATTTGATAATGTTGCACTCAAGAGCCAAAGTTGTCTTGTATCTTTGGCACGATTTTTGCACCATATACATTTATCAGCTGTACTCCATAAACTTGCATTCAGGATTCGTGAGGTCGTCTTTTGTGAAAAATAACTCAGAAGTTCGGATTCCCAAAGAAATTGCTGCAGATGTTTTTGCTCAGGCTGCTCACCTGTATGAGCAAGAAAACCAGGACTATTCCTTAGAGGAACTCATACAGGCAGGAGCCGAAGTACATATTCCAAAAGAATTGATTCAAAAAGCTTTACAGCAAATCCAAGCACAGCAAAGCTCAGTTCGCTCGCGACAGCAAAAGTTAAAGTTAATCTTGATCAGTGGGAGTACAGGAGCGGCGATCGCGCTTATGTGTGTATTTGCCTACAATAGTATTGCTAGTAACTTTATCGGATCTAAGCGATCGCCAGTAAATAATCTTCTGCCTACCGATTTGCGGAATACTAACACTCAGGATATTCCTAACCCACTCCAACCACCACCCCCAGTCTTCCCCAAACCACATGAAACGACTATGACAGGAGAGGTGCAACAATATCTTCTTAACCCTGAAGGTAAGGTGGATGGACTCTTACTCAAAAATGGGTTACAAGTGAAATTTCCGCCTCATATGGGGGACAGCTTAGTGGCTATGGTGACTCAGGGAACTAAAGTCACTATTTATGGAAAACCTGGCTTGTCTACCCGCTTTGGTCAAGAGGTAAAAGCCAGAAGCATTACTAATTCTCAAACTGGACAAACTTTGGTCGCTCTTCCC
>CAZZVG010000543.1:0-5133 GCA_964657295.1 Iningainema sp.
CTCCCTCATCTCCCTCATCTTCCCCCACTTCCCCTACTTCCCCACTAGCTGGATACCATTGCCACGCTTCCAGACTCATGTCTTCAGGCGCTTGTGTACATAAAGCATAAGCTTGCGATGATGTGCCATCTGACTCAAACACACTGAATTGGCAGGCGGGGATGCTTTTAAAGGTGTGTTCACCGCCGTCAATGTGCCAGAGGTTAAAATCTCCCCGCGAGGAACGTCCAATGCAACCTGCGCCAAAGCCACCTAAAGGCATTCCATGCCAAGGACCATCATCGATGTTGCTAGCATAGCGGACGGTGTAAGGTTTGTCCCAACCTAAACCGATGGGACGACTCCAAGTGCAAGAGGGAATTTGAAGGTAAGAGTAGTGCTTAGTCATGCCCTGATTTTACGCTGTTAAGTTCAGCAAAAGATAATCTCACGCAAAGGTGGCAACGGATTTTGTCGCGGATGTAACGGATGCGTTATCTGATCATCCCACAGTTAACTCATCCGTTACATCTGTTAAGTCATCCGTTGCGCGTCTTGGCGCAAAATTTAATAGCTACTTAACTAGTGCTGGAATTTTGATCCCGATCAGGAAACTTACACTTCACCTCAACTTCAAAATTGCCTTCAGTAGAGCCTTCAGCCAAAATGGGAATGCCAACTTTGCCACCTAGCTTGATGCCAAATTTAACTGTGACTTCTTCAGCTTCTTGTACTAGTGATGGGCAGAACGCGCTACTCAAAACTTCAGCAAAATATGCGGATTTACGCCCTTAAGGCTTAAGAAAGCCTGTAGCGCGGGGGCTTTTGCGGATATAAGGGGTCACTAAGACCGATCGCCTTTGACAACTTTAATGATTTAATTAAGGAATCTAAGCTTAGTAGTTTAGTGGTACTGCTTGACTGCTGCTATGCTGGGTCTTTCCTGGAGAAAAGTTTTCTCAGATCAAGTTTCCCTATTTTCAACTCCCAGCAGGACTATTGCCTGATTACTGCCTCGTGTGAGTTTGAACGAGCACGGGAAGATACAGAAGGCAGTATTTTTACTCAAGCAGTTTTGAAAGGATTGTCTGAGGATAAGGCATTCTTTCTTTTTCATGGATATGTTCGCATGTACCCTCAATTACGAATTACGAATTACGGATTAGTAATTATTCGGTCAGTGGCAGTTTGGGCGAATAGGCGCTCGCTCACAAATCATTGTCATCATGTAATGTTTTTTTTCAGGTTCACCTACTTAATTGCCGCGTTGTTTTAAACACAGTTTTGTTATCAATAAATGATAGAAACTAGCCTCTCAAAATCTTGAATATCAAAGAATTGCTGCTGCTTTCGGGAATATATACCATAGATATCATAGTACACCTTGTTATCTTGAAATATGAAGCAACACCCTACTATTGGTACTTGCTTACTTTTAAGTTTGAAGGTTATTGTGTGATTGGTATATTTGCCGTAATTACTAACTAGATGTGTAAAACTATCAAAACTTCCATTTTGAGCTTTCTCAAATTGTAATATATCGTTCTCTAGCTTGTTACAACCTTGCAAAATTAAAGGTGGTATATCTGTAAGATACCTGAGGTCATTCCTAGTGAAGTCAGTGTTTTCCTTGATATATGTGATAATTTGGTGACAATTAAACAAAACACCCATATTCGAGCGAGATTCATTGAGATACCTGAGAATCTGACTCTCGTGATTCAGCAAATTCTCTGATTTTCGCTTCACCTCCACAATCATAATGGGAGGCTGGAGAGGCTGAAAATCCGGATTTTTAATAGTTTCATATACTGCTACATCACGATTATGATCTTCTACCTTTATATTAATTAAATTAGGAAATAAACCACTTTGCTTTATTAAAAAATAGAGTAAGCCTTGTCTAACTATCTCTTCTCCACACATAATAATTGGAATTTCATTACCCCTAATTAAGCATTTCGTGTATTTGGAGGAGTTCCTCTGATATATATTTAGTTTTTGGAATATTTGTTCACATTTGTGAGTCATATATATATAGTAGTTTTTAATCAGGTATATAGGTTTCTTGTAGGGGCACAACAATCTTGTGCCCCTAGTGTCTACGTAATCGCAATATGTCTATTCTTTACCAAAAAAGCTTAATATTTTACCAACTAATTCTGCCCAATACTCTTCTGTTTTTTTCTGTAGAAATACATTTAAGTTTTCCTCAGTTCCAAGTTCATGCTTAAATGTCTGACATATATTATCTGTGTATGTCACTCCCTTACTCTTTTTCCTACCCTTTTCATTAATTAGCGCCATCCAAAACTCAGAATCCGTGCTTTGAGGTGATAGTTTTTCATAGAGAAAGTTTTCGACTGCTATGCCAACTTTCTCTATAAAATTGTCATATAACGAGTCAAGCTGTCTGACTAACTCAGGTATAAGCGTCTCTAAAGCTTCATGGGCAGATATTAGTTCATTCAAAATACTTTCTAAATCCTGTTTCGCTTCTTTGGTAAACTTTTTCAGCATTTCATCTTCACTTCTTCCCTCACCCACAATCCTTGCATCGTAGTATATGTCTATATTTCTTACATCATAAAAGCCGAATCTTCTATGAATAGCATGCTTAGTGTTCCATGCCTTATAAGTGTTGCGATAGTAAGAGATGTAATTTTCAATAAAGTCTTCATAAACAAAACCAGGTATTTTCTGACTCAACTTCCGTAAATATTTTATTTGATGAATAGTACTTTCAATAACCTCAACTTCTCTTTGTGTCAGGATTTTACAACTTCTGATTTTCGCAAAGCTTTCTTTGATAGCCTCGACTTCCTTGCTCTATACAGAGAGTATGCCCACTACAGTATGGGAAATTAACAGTGTCTGTACAAAACTGTGCGACGCAACTGAGGGAAGGCTTTGGACACCTTGCTCAGCACGTAGTCGCCATATGTGCCGCTTTCATTCGTGAACACTAGCCCGATCAGAGCGTTCGTCTTTGTCGTCATTTACCACTCCACCCAGTTTAACTACTCCCCAACCGCCATAAAATTACTCATCTGCTCCTCTAGCGATCGCCCACAGCACAACCTATCGCAATTCCAGCAATAGGCACTTACCGCAAAGAATTCGTCCCTCTCTTCCTCCATCAAAGCTAAGACAATAAAGCCAGAAAATCAGCCGCACTAACAATGGCGATTCCTTGATAATGGGATTATGATGCTGCCCATATCGCCAGCGCTGAAAGAAGTCAGGCAGATGTGTTTCTCACAACAGATGACAGACTCTTCAAAAAAGCCCAAAAAAACTCTCAATTAATTAACGTAAAGATTAATAACCCCATTCAATGGCTGGCATCCGTATTACAAGCCGAGGAAAGCAATGATGAAAACCCAAAATGAAATTATCAAACAGGGCTACGATGCCTTAATCAATTCTCTAGGAGTTGCCGATACTATTCGGTTTATTCAATATTTCAGTCCTGGTAAAGGAGACTATACCAAAGAACGTCATCAATGGCTAGATGAAAAAACTTTGGCTGAGGTCTTGGTAGACATGAAACAATTGCAGTCAGACGACACCAATCAATATGATGAAATTATTGAGTAGCACCTAGGTTGGAGAATATAAATTTCCTAACAAATTTAAAAAAAATCTTATTCTATGTTAGGCGATCGCCTTCAATAAAAGCCTTAATCACTGCCACTACACAAACAAAGCTCCGAAGTTCCCGAAGAAAGGTTTCCTTTCTTCTCCTGACGGAGACGCTGACACTCCTTCGTCGTTCGCGAAGCGTCTCCCCTTGGGAGAAGATCGCTTCGCTAACGCAAACAGGACAACTCTAGCGCCTACGCAGGCTTTTATGCTATTAGTCCGCGCAGGCGGACTTTGTTTGTGTAGCCGCGACTTTAGTCGTCGGGTACTTTTTATTATTTCAAATCCAGTAACCCTTCTTCTTTCAATTTAGGATTAAAGCGAATTTGCATTTGTAAACCACGCGCTTCAAGCACTGCTAAAATTTCTGCTTCTACTCGCCGCGCCACATTCTTAATGATTTTCGCTTGCGCTATTTCATCATTGGTAGGCTTTTCATAATTCGCCTTTTCTTCAGGCGTCATTAAAACTTTAGCATCAATAGGCTGCGTCCATTGTTCTTTGTTATCCCCATTTCCTACAGGCACACTGCCATTCTCAGCAATCCAAGCATTCTCAATATTTTCTAACACCGTGCGACTAGGGCGTTCAATGGTTTGAACTTTCACCCAGTAGCAATGTTGCGGTTGACGTACTAAGTGCTGCTTTAAGCTGAGATAAACATCACGAGAATATCCTACAAATTGCAGCACTTTTTCTTTGTCAAAAATTGCGTATACTCCTATTTTACCTTGAAGTTGTTCAGGTAATTGACCGCTATCGTCAATATAAGTAATGTATTCCAGGCTTGTTAAAGAAGGAATATTAGTTTCAGTTGTCATAAACCAAGTTCAAAAGATGGAGCGTTGATAATAGGTAAAGGATTAGACTTTGTAAAGACTTTACATGTAACGTCTCTACAGCCTGTAGGGTAAATTAGAAGAGCAACATTTATCCTACTTTCCGATAAATCGCACAAAGGCGGCTAGGTTTAAAAATCTTAGCATTAAACATAAAATTAGGCGGGACGTTAATGATGGCGTACTCCTCAGATTCATGGTACTTCTCAAATTCTGCTGGCATTCCTTTAGGGCTAGCTGTACAGTAGGGAACTGGCTGAAAAAGTAATTCAGTAAATTCGACTTTTTCACACTTCAACTGTTGACAAATTTGCTGTAAAAATGCTTCAGTAGTCAATAATTTGAATAGAGTTTCTTGAGCTTGTGGTTCGAGAGTGAAACTAGCATCAAAATTTTGAATAATTTTTAGGGACATTTTGCTTACAGGTATTAGTTAACGATTAGGGTAGGCGACATCTTATAAGTTTTCACCCTTAGACTAGAAGGATGTTGTTGGCGAGGCTCCTAAAAATTCCAAATTGTAGGGTGGGCACTGCCCACCAACTGCTTAGAAAGGTGGGCATTACCCACCTAGCCCTGTCAAGGTGGCTCAAAAACTTAGAAAATTTTGTTCAGTTTTCGAGATTTTACCTTCTCCCAAGGGGAGACGCTGCGCGAACGTGTCCTTCGT
>CAZZVG010000544.1:0-5130 GCA_964657295.1 Iningainema sp.
AAAACAGACTAATAGCACTCAAACCTAGATACCAAGCTCCAGGCAACAGAACTTCTATAGGCGTTGGCTTGTCTAAAATTCGTTGCAACCAGACAGGTGACTGCTTGCGTTGGTTTGAATTTTCTTTAAGAGGTGCTTGTAATTTAGCTTCTGCGAACCGGATACGTTCTGGCACTTTTATTTTGCCTTCTTGACGCATCCGTAGGCGCTCCATTAAAATCGCATCGTAAGCTGCCTCTATAACTTCTAGACGCTTAGCATCGCCACTGCATTGCTCCAATAGGCGATTGCGAACATCTTGAATTTCATCGAAGCTAGCGTCTTCTGGCACCCCAAGTTTTTCGTAGGGATTTTGATCGCTCATGAGAGTTTTTTACTTCAGCCTCACTCAGCAGCAGTCTTTTATCAAGGAAATACAGCTTGCCTGTTTGACATTGATCGAAACCAATGCTTTAGTCAAATTACATGTCCTAACTGGATATTAGCACGGGCAAGTTTAATCGACCTGGTAATTTTAACTATAGTCACTTTAACATATAGTGATAACTCCGTGTATCTCCTCATGTCGTTCACAAATCAGGGCTTTACTCTAGAATTTTAGGTGGGAATCTCTAAAAGGCAGGTTTTATGCAAAAAATATCTTTTCTATTCCAGATTTGGCAACTTACGGTGCCTTAAATAAATTTTAAATCATTAGCGTGAGAATGCCTTTTGTCATAAAGCCGCATATCGATTTAGAATTAAAGCGTTTTAAATGACGGAGTAACTGGGTGAAATAAAGTGTCTTAAGTTACCCACTTGCTGCGGCTAAGGATAAAGCATCTGCCAACTGGACACAAGGTTGAGAATTACTAGCCCGAAACCAACGTTACGGGGTGGCATTACCAAAACATTAGCGATGTAATTGCTGATCTACCTGAGTGTAATATTATTTGGACAATCAGGAAATTAGCTCCTTGGCCTTGTAGATTTTAATTGCCACCAGCGCGGAAACTGCGCTTTGAGAGCAAATCAGCCTATTAATCTTATGAATTTTTGTGCAAAGTGATGGTCATGGCTCCTGCCAAGATTCTTGTAGTTGATGACGACCCTGCAGTTCGGAATTTAATCCAACGCTTTTTAATCAAGCAGAACTATCAGGTAGAGGCTGCCGAAGATGGTAAGACAGCCTTGGGTTTATTTGAGCAATTCAACCCCGATCTGGTGATTCTAGACGTGAATTTACCAGATGTCATTGGGTTTAACCTTTGTCAGGAAATGCAAAGCCGGAATGGAGTTTTTGTTCTGATGCTGACAAGTCGTGCAGATGAAGCTGATAAAATTCGCGGCTTTTCTAAAGGCGCTGATGACTATCTCACCAAACCATTTGGGTTAGGAGAATTAGAAGTCAGAGTCGCTGCTATTTTGAGGCGTAAACGGGTTGTGACTACAGCAGAACAGAAGCGACTGGTATTTGAAAAGCTGATGATTGACCCCGTGCGGCGTGAGGTAACACTTAACAGCCAACCAGTGGCCTTAACTGCTCTGGAATTTGACTTGTTGCATTTTTTAGCTAGCCATCCAGGTCGAGTTTGGCGACGTTCAGAACTTATTCAAGAGGTGTGGGATTATGAATACGTGGGTGACCAAAGGGTTGTAGATGTGCATATAGGTCAAATTCGCCGGAAGATTGAAGTTGATACCAGCCAACCTGCATTAATTCAGACTGTACGCGGTGTTGGGTATAAGTTTGAGTGTCCTACTCAACCTCAAATGTCTGATAAATCTCATTAGTTAAACAACTTCTAACATCCGCTCTCGTTCCAATTCACTCATTTGAAATTAAGAATGAAGGCAGTCCGTAGAAGGTATGTAGCAGGTCGATTGAACCCACCAAAATAAATTCACTCTTTTAATTGAGGAAGTCACGAAACTGCACGAAGAGAACAAAGCAGATCTGCCCAATGCTGACGCTTCTGTCCTTCCGACTTCGTGTCTCAGTATAAGTTATGAGTGTTTTCCGTAAGAAAAGAGGGTACAGACCCTTTTTTCATCTACCTTCTACGACCTTCTACATCCCATCTACTACCTACTTTTTAGTCAGAATTGAGATGGAAACCCACAACTAAACGAATAGGGTTTCATTCAGATGACATTTCATCTTTATCCATAACTAAAATCGTAGTGTTCTAAACCATAATTCATCACTGGCTACATCCAGAATTCTTCTGCAATTCTGGCTCAGTAGCTCATGTCTTTTTCATCTGTTTTTGCCGGGTTTAATGGAACGGTGAGTCCATTGTTAGTACGGCACATTTCCACTTAGGAGTGATAAAACAAAGTTTCTAGATAAACGCGAGCGGCACGGCGATCGCTCTCTCCATTTTGGAGTAAAAACAGAGATAGCGCTGCCGTCAGTACGCGATTTTGATCCCAATCTGGATGTTTTTCTAAGTAGTTTTTGAGAGATTCGTCGAGTGTTTCAGGTATTTTTGTAGAGATGCTAACTGTTGCGTTCATTTCTATTTTTCTCCAGTGAAGTTGAGCAACGGGAAATCTTGCTTTTGGTGAAGCCTATGGCTTGAATATACAGTCCTTAGCTATTCGACAATTTGTGGCAACAGCTAAGGTCTTTGCCTCTGTGATCGTCAATCCATCCAGCCTTGATCTATCTGTCCACAGATAGTCTCTCCTTCCTTGAGACTGCTGTGCCATGCGGGTTTTGTTTTCTGATGAAGGTAGGGGGGGAGCGTGGTAGTTCACAGAACCTCATCTACCCGCATGGTACGCCAAGGCTGGTCTGACTTATTTATTGGCTTTCCTTTGGGTATTTTTATCTAGGTCTTCAATCAACTATAAAAGCAAGCCGCATCATTTTGCAGCCAAAGGGGGTGGGTTTGTCAATGCGGCAAAATATTAAGAACATTTTATCAAAACTAAATATTTACGCAGGAATAAGGGTTTAAGCCCGGTTTTTGTAACACTTCTTCATAAAAACTCAGTCTTTTCAGTTGCTTTTGACTCTTCATTCATTAATCCTCAGTAAAACGGCAACAGCCCATAACTGCGTGAAGCCTCTGTGGAAAACCCAGACAGAGCTTGTGGAAAAGCTGTGGAATTAGTGAGGAAAAAGACAATTAATAAATAAGAATTACAAAGCCGCAGCCATTGTCCAAACTATGCTAGGCTCATCAAAATATCTCTCCTAATAAACCAGGCGCGGAAATAAACCTACCATACCCTGCGAATTCGCAGTCGCATCTGTCGGGAAGGCCGTCATTTGCGCTGCCTCACCGCTATGCATGTACAGAATTTTTTATGGTCTACAATCCAAGCATTTTTAATTCGTCTTAGCTCGTAAGCTAAATAACCCAGTGAGTTAATAAAAACAATGGGACAGTAACTGAAGTTCCCTAAAGGTTCATCCCATACCTGAAGTATAAAAAGAAAGTGTTCTGAATTTAGAACACCTTTATTTTCTAAGGCTTTCGCCTTGCAAGCTGTAAAAAACGTTCAGAACTCAGGACGGGCAATTTTATACCTCAGCCACGACTTGTTCTTGTTCTCTTTCTACAAAAGCTTGGACGCGAGCGCGGTAATTTCGCAAGATTTCATCTACCCAATCGCGATCATTACTGTTAGCGTACAAATGTACCAGTGGTTCGCTAGCATCTGGTAAAACTAATAACCAACTGTCATCGTAGGGTTGACAAATTTTTACCCCATCAATAAGTTCTAGATTTTGGGCTGGATGAGTTTCTACCAAGTGGCGCATCAGTGCGCCTTTAACTGTCCAAGGGCAGCGAATTGTATAAAGCCTGTGAATGACGCGAGGCAATTCCGCTCTGATGGAAGCAAGCGATCGCTCTTGTATGGTTAGCATCTCAATCAGCTTGGCGACGCAGAACATCGCATCAAATCCCGGATGCAATTCAGGGAAAATAAAGCCAGTGTCGCCACTACCGCCTAGAACTACATTATGATTTTGATGACAAGCCTCCATTAATGCCGTAGGATTTGCCTTAGTGCGAATCACTTTGCTATCGTGGCGACGGGCAATTTGTTCCACCGCACTGGAAGCATGAACTGGCACAACAACAGTTCCTCTCGGGTGAGCTGTTAAAATCATGTCTACCATCAGTGCTGTTAACATTTCCCCACGAATGGGAATGCCTGACTCATCAACTAAAATGAGTTGTTCTCCATTACCTGTGACTTGGACACCAAAGGTCGCCTTCAACGCTTCCACCACATGACCCAGTTGAGTTAGGAGTGATTCGCGATCGGTCGCTGACATCGCAATTTTATTTAAACTAGCATTTAGCACCACCGCATCAGCACCAAATTGATCTAGCATTTGGGGCAACACCGCGCCCGAAACGGCATAAACGTAGTCAATGATCACTTTTGCTCGACTGTTACGAATTGTATCAATTCGTAACAATTGCTCAAAAGCAGTGCAGTAGCGGTCAACGAGTTGAGTGGGGTAGGTGACATCGCCAATCTCGTGGATTTGCGCCCGTCGCATATCTTCCTTAAAAAAAGCTCCTTCAATTTTCTTTTCTTGAGCTTTGGAGATATTAATTCCTTTAACATCGATAAATTCAATCAGGATGTAATCAGGGCGATCAGGATGTACTCGCACATGGATACCGCCTGCCACCTTCATTGTCGGTATAACAACACGAGAGATGGGGATAGCTGTGGCATCTAGGTTCTGGATGTCAATACCTACAGACAAAAGACCTGCGATTAATGATCGCGTGACCATGCGAGAGATATTGCGCTGGTCGCGAGAAACCGTCACCCGTGAACCAGGCTTCAAGGTTGAACCGTATGCTGCTCCTAACTTTACAGCAAATTCTGGGGTAATGTCTATATTGGCTAATCCTTGTACGCCACGTTGCCCAAATAAATTGCGTTGAGCAGTATTACCCCAAATTAAGTTGATATTTAAAATCGCACCCGACTCAATCTTTTTACTAGGCCAAACGCGCACGCCAGGGCTAATTTGGGCTTCTTCTCCCACGGTGGAAAGCGAACCGACGACAGCGCCTTCCAGTACATGAGCGCGACGGTCAACACGAGTACCGCGACCAATGACACAAGCCGATAAATGTGCCTCTTCACCAATCACGGCTCCATTCCAAA
>CAZZVG010000545.1:0-5129 GCA_964657295.1 Iningainema sp.
GTCCGACAGCAGTAAACTTGTTTTGGGCAATATCACGAATGCTCAAAACTGCTTATGAAGCACTGGGAACGGTAGAAGAAATCAAAGAAACGCTGTTGCAAACTGCTAAAATTATCAATGCTGAAGATTTGCAAACCTGTCAGGCGATCGGCGACAATGGTTTGGCAGTCTTACCTAATACTCCCGAAAAGCTGACAATTCTTACCCATTGCAATGCAGGCGCGTTGGCAACTGCAGGTTACGGTACTGCCTTAGGTGTGGTACGTTCGGCTTTTCGAGAAGGGCGTTTAGTGCGTGTCTTTGCTGACGAAACTCGCCCACGGCTACAAGGTGCAAAACTAACTGCTTGGGAATGTGTCGAAGAAGGCATTCCAGTCACGGTTATTACTGATAGCATGGCAGCGCATTGTATGAAACAGGGTTTAATCCATGCTGTGGTTGTGGGTGCTGACAGAATTGCCGCCAATGGAGACACAGCTAATAAAATAGGCACGTATAGTTTAGCACTTGTAAGCCAAGCGCATCATATTCCTTTCTTCGTTGCAGCTCCGCTTTCGACCATTGATTTTTCTTTAGCCGATGGCAGCCAAATTCCCATTGAGGAGCGTCAACCAGAGGAAATCTATCAAATTGGCGATAGTATTATAACACCAAAGGGTGCAGAATTTTACAATCCAGCGTTTGATGTGACACCAGCACATCTGATTAAAGCAATCATTACAGAAAATGGCGCATTTGCTCCTGGTGAGTTAGCAAAATCTCAGAAGCAAGCAGCTAAAATAGCTTAGGTTTGGTGTCATTAGAAATTGTAGTTGGGTTGAGTGATATCAAGGCTCAACCTACACACTCTCCACCAAGATGTTTTTACCGCTTCTTAATCAGTCTGAAATCCCTGCTAATTGCCCTGCTTTTGTCTCTGGCTAAAAGTTTAACTTGGGATTACTTTAAAGCTTTACCGAAGGTAGCAACTGCGTCATCAATCTTACCTTCTCTTGCTTGCTCTTCACCTTCAATGACCAGAAATTGTGCTGCTGTGATTGGATTAGAATTATAGTTATATTTCGCGATTTCTTTTCAGAAGCGATTAAAGAAAGAAACATACTGAAAGAAAGGTAATCGCCTCTGGCACGAAACTGCGTGCGATGGTAATCAAGCCTCATTTTCTTTTGAGGTAGATGGTAAAGTTTCAAAATTCATCATGTTATCGAGTTCAACATAGAGAACCCGATTTATCATGTCGCGTCCAGATTTTAATTCGCCAATGATTACGTTGATAGCTTTTTCAACAACAGCAATTTGCTCGTCACGTAGCAAACCACCATTGCGGATAAAAATAATACCAGCATGAACTTCACAGTTACGAGCAAACCTTTCAAAATCACATATATTCGCTGTTACGAGTATACGCTCTTCGTCAAAAGCATACTTGAGAATTTGATAATCATTAACACTAAGTAAACCACGATCTCTAGCCGCAACTGCATCGAGTAAAAGATTTTTACATAAGTATCGTGCGATCGCAGGTGATAAATCTTCGTCAATCAGAAACTTCATGCTTTTTCGGGCGTCCTACGTTTGGATATGCTTTTACATAAGTAGGAGCAAATTCTATATCTTCCTCAGATAAATAAGGATAATCTTCACGGATAATTTCTGGTGATTCACCTCGAAATAGCATTTCTCCAATATGGCGTACAGTAAGCCTAGAACCTGGGAAAACAGTCTCTCCACCCATAATATTTGGCTCGCATACTAACTGTTTTTTCCAGATCGTAAAGCGTGTAATTAGTTCTGATAACTCTGTTTTGATAAAGTTAAGTTTTAATTCAAAGTAATTTCCTATTTCAAGGGTTGCTAAACTTTGCTCTAACGCTACAACTAAACGTTTATATAGCAGCGCTCGATTCTCAACAGAGAATTCAAAATTTACATCTTTAAGAGCTTGTAGGTAAATCAATGCAGCAAAAGGGATGTGTGTCTTTGGAGATACAGGTGAGATAACTTTGAACTCTAGTTCTTTGTAAATTCGTTTTGTCGGTAATTGTACGAACGCGGCAGCTTCATTAGGAGTGAAAATAATTTGCATGTCGGTAATTGTTGCCTCTCAATTCATGAAATACAACATCAGCAGAATTTGATTACAAAAAGTTGAGAATTTATCCAACTTTTTGTAACGCAATTTTTTATTATAGAACAAAAAATCAAAGTATTTCCTGCTCAGGGACTATTTTAACATTCAAAGTCCTAAATCTTCGTGAAAAACAAGATCCCCGACATCTTCTACGAAGTCGGAAATCTGTATCTGAAGAGCCTACACCATATTGCCTTGCAATTGTTGTAGGTACTTCACTCCTTCAACAATAGATAATATAGCTCACCTTTATTCACAATAGAACCAGCGCGATCGCCTGCTTGTTTGCCAACACCAATATAGTAATCAACTCGACCTGGAGTTTTAATTGCACTCCCTGTGTCTTGATCGAGGACGTAGCGACTCACAAGACGCTGTTCAATTTTGCCTTGATTGATAAATGGAAATGTAGCGCGAATTATGGCTAATGCACCGGGAGGCATTAAGGATTTATCTGTAGCAATTGACCTTTCTGGGGTAATTGGGACGCTGAGACTACCGCTAGCGGGGGCATTTTTTGTGTCTTTAAAGAAGATAAAACGAGGATTTCGAGGTAGGTAGATGTTTTGGCTTTGGGGATTTTTTTCCAGGTAATTAATTACTTTTTCTAAAGTAATTCCTTTTAGCTCTAGTTTGCCATCTTTAATTAATTCTTTACCTAAGCTGACATAATTGTGGTCGGTGTTTCCGGCATAATTAATTGTTGTAGTAGTTCCATCAGAAAATTTCAAGACAGCAGAACCTTGGACTTGGGCAATAAAAGCATCCATCCGCGATTTTAACCAAAATAATTCTAAACCTTTGAGTTTGCCTTTCGCTGCTTGTAAAGCGTCTGCACCTTCCAATTCTAACCGGGTGGGATGGGGTTTACTCCAGTTTTGAAAATCGTCGGGTAAGCGGTAGATAGGATAACGATATTCTGCTGTAAGTTTACGACTTGCTAGATAAATTGGTTTGTAATAACCAGTAAATACAATAGTGCCTTGATTGTCGGAACCAATAGATTTATAAAATGCAAATTCTTTGTTGATAGCAGCTTGGAATTCTTGATAATTTTGGGAATTAAAAACTAATTCACGAAATCTTTTTAGGCTTTTTTCAACTCTTACTTGGGTGATTTCGGGAATAATATAATTTTGATAGGCTGTTTTTGCTTCTGGTGTTTGCAGGTAGCTTAAACTATAGTCAATTGCTTTGAGTAAATTCTGTTTATCCCCAGGTTGACCCCAAATTTGATTGTCGAGGAAATAATTTTTATCTTGTGGTAATGAGGATTGTAATGATAAAGGTGTTGGGGTGGGAGTTGCTTGAGGTTTTGTTGGTGATGTTTGATTTTCTTGGCTGACTGGTTGCTGATTATTACAAGCTAGTAGGGGTAAACAAATATAAGTTGTGAGGATTAGCTTTGCTAATTTATTTGGACGCTGATGTTTATATTGCATGATTTTTAGATATTGACTTTTAATCCATCTTTGGGCTCCTTAATGTTCTTCTACACTTAACACTTAACGAGGAAGTATGTCATTGAGGCGAAGTTGAAGACGAGGCAAAAGCGGTGAGTTAATTGGTTGGTTGAGTCGGTATTGTTGTTGAGTATAGGTGTCTTCAACCAGTTGACAGACGGTAAAGGTAGGTTGTTTGGGTTTACCAATAAATGCCACACCGCCCAATCCTCGATAATCCACAATCCAATATTCAGGAATCCCTAAGAGGGCATATTCCTCAACCTTGCGAGCATAGTCAGTTTCCCAATTGGTACTAACAACTTCCACCACCAGTTTAATAGAACGTCCCATCGTAATTACAGGTTCTCGTTCCCAAAGAGGTTCACGATCAAGAACGATTTCATCGAGAACTACAATATCAGGACGACGAGCCGTAGCAGCATCTGCAAAAGGGTAAATTAAACAAGTGCGAGGAATAAACCAGGGAAGTTGTTCTGCCACAAGGTAGATACCAATTTGGGTTGCAAGCTTGCCACTCACTGTTTCGTGGGCACCAGTAGGTTCCATGTCAATTAGTTCTCCGTCTGCCAGTTCATAGCGGGGATTATCTCGGTATTGGGAGAGAAAATCTTCTAGGGTGAGGGTTTTTGGGGAGATATATGTCATTGAGTCAATCTCCTGAAAGCATTGTTTTGATTATAAGTTAGAAGCAAACCGACGGCAGTAGAGCGATGGCTTTAAGATATTGTCCAATCTTCTATTTGTAAATTAGGGACTTTTGCAAAATCTTTAGTATTGCGTGTCACCAAAATACTATTTATGGAGAGTGCGATTGCAGCAATACGTAAATCTCTTGTACCTATGCGAATTCTCTGACTAACTAATTCTTTATAAGAATTATAGGCAGGCAGGTCAAAATCAAGTAATTTCAGCTTGTTGAGGTATTCCACTCCATCTCTTAATCCTTTGTAAGCTAATATCAGTTTTTCAGATTGGGATGATTGCTCGTTATACTTATTAATAACATTTAGCCATCCTTTCATTTGCTCTTCCAATGTCACAACTGTTATGGCTGTATTTGCAAAACTAATTTGATTGATCCGCTGTTTAACAATTGGATGTTCTCTTTGAAAAAGCGATAAATGGTCTGTATCCAGCACCCAAATAACAGTCACTTTACTTCGGCTTCTGTATCGTTTTGTCTATAATATTCCTCCATTTCTGCATCAAGTTTACGACGTTCTGCTTCTATATCAGCCATTACTTCATCAAAAAGTGGATTATACTTGTACATACCAGCTACTTTCATCCAAGGATTATCTGTTTGGGGTGAATCTATTTCTAGAGTAACTATTTTTGAATTCTGTAAACGTTTTTGCAAAAGCTTCTGTAAGTTTTCCAAAGCTTCATTCTCAGTTTTACCTGAACTTTTACAGTCTGATAAGCCTAGCACAACTGCACTAAATCTACCATCTTGTTCATTTTCAACCAGCACACTATAACTTAACTTAGAAGCGTCAGTATCATAACCTTTTGAAGGACTAAAATTAATC
>CAZZVG010000546.1:0-5128 GCA_964657295.1 Iningainema sp.
ACAATACCTTGTCCTAAGGGACAGGCTTCGCCAACGCCAATTTCTGAAAAGCCCTACAGGCTATAAGCCTGGGGCTACACATACAAAGCCCACCTCCGTGGGCTAGAATCCTTGCAGGCTGCGGAGGCACACGAGTGTTTGTATAGCCCCACTCTTCTAGAGTGAGGGCAATAAGAGCGAAGGTATTGTTGGAGAAACCGGGTTTCTAAATTTTCACGAATGATTTAGGAGCGCTATATTAACCCAAGTTGCGCTCTTTTTATAGTTAGGGTTGGTAATGGCTAATGGGTAATGGAAGATTAGCAACTACCAATTACCTCGCCTTAGATTTACTCTTAACTTGTCACCTGTCGGTCTTTTACGAGAAATGGAAGTTGGATGGACTGATTTGGTCGGCATGAATCCCTTGAAATAGCATGTTTTCTCCGGGATTCAAGGTTAATAAAGCGGAATTGTCGGTATCAACCAGTCGATGCCCAGAAACCATCCCGTTAAACCAAGTTGAGGCATCAACGTTGCCCCAACCCTGAAGTTATACCTCATCCTTACCGACCTCAAAATTGCTAAAATCATACTCCCCAGGTCGTAAGTCATCTTTTTTGATCGCCGAGAGTCTGAAAAAACTTGCCCCATTTGTTACAAAAGGTACGCGCAGGATTATTTGATGAGCATTTACATTATTCGACCGAAAACGGCATCAGTAGTGCGATCGCTAAAACTGGCGTCCCGAAAATTCTCGCCTGAAAGCCGTTCGCTGCAAGTTGCAGAAGTAGTTCATTTTTGGCAAGAAGATCCAGTACACACAGACATCGAAAGCTGGCTGGAAAATGCAGAAAATATTTTAAAGCACCCTGCTTACTCAGGGATTACTGGTGCAACTATTGTAGAAATGCCAGATGAAGAGGCTGTACGAATGCGGCGCGAGTTGCCCAACGCCTTGATTTTACGGGATCAGCCGATTGAGTTGATCCAGCCTGAACGGAATGTCGCAGGTACTAAAAATGAAGTTACCGCAGCTGATTTGTGGCATTTGGAAGCGATCGCTCTCAATACAGCACGACAACAAGGATTTACAGGCACAGGAAAAAACATCACCGTTGCCATTCTCGACACGGGTATCAACGATCGCCACCCGGAATTGCAAGGCAAGATAGCTGAATCCTATAGTTTGAATGACAGAACACAGCAAATTCAGTCAATACCTTCCCAAGATACGCACGGTCATGGCACTCACGTAGCGGGACTAATTTGCGGTCAGCAAGTTGGTGTTGCACCAGAAACCAAACTCATCAACGCCGTACTTATCCCACGCGGTACGGGCAAATTATCAGACTTATTTTTGTGGCTGGACTGGCTGGGTACTCGCCAAGACGTGAATATTGCTAATATTTCAGCTGGCATTCCCACTTATTTCGATGAAATCAGCGATTTGATTGATACCCTCCTAGCAGTGGGAATACTCCCTGTTTGCGCTATTGGCAATGATGGCATCAACAGAACTGATGCGCCAGCAAACTGTAGGGGTGCAGTGTCGGTAGGTGCTGCCAACTCTCATGGTAAAGTTGCCTATTTTAGTGGCAGTGGTATGATATCTATTAATCAGCATCTATATAATGTCCCCTATTTGATTGCTCCTGGGGAAGGAGTTTATTCATCAGTCCAAGGTGGTGGTTATGAAGCTTGGGATGGAACTTCAATGGCTACCCCTATCGTTTCTGGTGTAGCAGCGTTAATCTTAGAGAAGTATGACAAACAAATTACCGTAGGGCGTTTAATAGACGTACTGCTGGATAATTGCAAAGATTTGGGACAAGACAGAAACCGCCAAGGTAAAGGTTTAATTCAGGTGACATCAGCACTATGAATCTCAACGACAACCAGATTGCCAAAATCGACCCCCTGCTTGAGGAAGTTCTAATGGGGGCGCGGGGGGATGAGGTGATTCGTACAATTGTGAGTTTAGGCGCTGAAAACAAAATCAAAAAAGATGCGAGTCATCCTCCCCTTGAACCCAAGCAATTTTCATCAAACGAGGCTTATCGACAGGCATTAATTGATCGGCGCAAAAGCCAAGTTACCGAGGAGGTGGGTGGTACTATCCAAGCACTCCAGAATCTTTCTTTGAAAACTCTTGGAGAAGGACTCAGCCGCGTTGTGGTTGTGGAAGGTTCAGCAGATGCGATCGTGCGCTCATTGGAACTGCCAGGAGTTAACCATGTTACCTTAGATCAACTGATTGCACTACCGGAAATCGCACCAGAACAAGCGGTTAAACATTTCGCTTACCTCTATATAAAGACACTTGAGCGCTCTCTAGATCACAAAACAACAAAATTAATTTCTCAGGCATCCCAGCAATATATTATCAACTACTACAAGCGCCACAACAAGTTGCAAATATTGGGCATGCAAAAACCTGTAGATTTGGATTCTATCTACACAGCCGTGCAATGTTTGCCACCATCAGACATGGGGCAATTTGAATCAGTTGAAGCCTTACAAGAACTTTTCCGCCAAGCTGGACGCGGATTTCAGCCTAGAGAGACTGATAAACAAGACGGGATTGCAGTCGCAAATCAGCAGCAATATCTGATGGTACTTGGTGTACCAGGCGCAGGTAAATCTACATTTTTGCGGAAGATAGGACTAGAAGCACTCAAGGGTAAAGGTAATCAGAGTGAATTTCCGCATGAATGTATTCCTGTTTTTATTGAACTAAAACAATTTACTGATGAAATCAATATTGAAGAAACGATTCGCGAAGAATTTGGGTTGTGTCAGTTACCATTTGCTGAAGAATTTACTACCAAAGCCTTACAGCAAGGCAAGTTATTGATTTTGCTGGATGGGTTGGATGAAGTGCCAACAAATAACATGGATTTGGCAATTCTTCAAATTCAAAATTTTGTTGACAAATACCAAAAAAATCGGTTTATCACCTCTTGTCGTACTGCAGCCTATCGGCGGAATTTTCGGCAGTTTCAGGAAGTGGCGATCGCAGATTTTGATGATACTCAAATACATACGTTTATTCAAAATTGGTTTTCTTCAGAGGTAGATAGAAAAGCTGGAACTGCTGAAAAATGTTGGAAGTTAATCAACACACAAGAATCAACTAAAGAATTAGCTAGAACTCCTCTGTTGCTAACTTTTCTCTGTTTAGTCTATGACGCATCTCAGGACTTGCCTAAAAAACTGGCTCCGCTTTACAGTAAAGCACTGGATATATTGCTAGAAAAATGGGCGGCTGAGAAACGGCTTCCAGGCGACCAGATTTATCGTGATCTTGGCATTGATTTAGAGAAAATCATGCTTTCAGAGATTGCTTATCTAAGCTTTGAAGCAGATAAGTTATTCGTTTCTCAGCAAGAAATTGTCAGTCAAATTAAAGAGTTTATAGCAAGTAACGATAACGCGCCTAAGCATTTAGAAACAGAGGCTATTCTATATGCTATAGCTATTCAGCAGGGAATTTTAGTAGAACGGGCAAGGAATGTCTATTCATTTTCTCATTTAACTTTACAAGAATATTTAACAGCAAAATACATTGATGACCATCACCTAGTTGAGAAATTGGTTTCTGAACATCTCACAGATGAACGTTGGAAAGAGGTGTTTTTGCTAGTTTCTGGTTTAATGCGAGGTGGTGCAGATGAGTTGCTGTTGTTGATGGAAAAAGAAGCACAAAAGTACATTAACACACTAAAGTTGCAAGCTTTACTACGTTGGGCAGATCATGCAACAGCGGGATCGGAAGGTAACTTTAAACTTGTGGGTAAACGTGCTGCTGCGATCGCCTATACCAACGCCAACGCCATCGCCACCAAAGCTGCTGAAATTCTTGCTGCCCAGCAATCAATCGGTGAACAACTGGTTGAGTGTGTTCAGACAGTACTACCAAATTGGGGAACAGAGGATCTTTTAGTTTTGGCTCGTCCTTTTGCTTACGCTATGCGAAGCAGCGAATCGCAAAACGCGGCATCTGCACTCAAGAATCTTCAAAACAGCGAGTGGACGGCTTTATCAGAAGTAGAGAAAGCAAAAGTTACTTTAGCGATCGCTTCTTATGCTTTTAATGAACTCAACAAGTCTGAGTATGAAGCATAACTTGAATGCACTGTCTCTTTTTTCTACATAAATTTCCGGTGCAAGCAGATTTATCTCCTGATAACACTTATGCTCCGATTTTAAACATCCACTAATTCTTACTACTTTTGTATAGTGAGCCTAAAGTAACCTCACAATAAACTGATTATAACATTAGGCCATCTATCACAAGACATAAATATTCAAAAGTAATTAGGCATTGGGCATTGATTATTAATTCTTGTCTCTTGCTCCCTGATCTCCGCCTGCCTCGCCAGATCCTACTGCCCCATCTCTTATTTTGGGCCAAGAAATCGGGTTGCAAAATTTTGCGATCGCGTCGGTGATAGCGCCCGTGCCTTGAGAATTGCTGCCATCAAAAAAGCGTAAGATAACACCCCAACAACTACCAACAGCAAGGCATTGATTGATCCTGTAGCATTCCACAAAGCATGGAGCGCAGCAGCACTAAGATAACCAATAGAGAGAATTTGCCAACTTCTACTGGGTTTGAGGACAGCCAACCCAATAAAGTAACCCAGATAGCCACTATAAGCCATGTGTCCGGCTACAGACCCTAAAATTCGCGGAATTAGCAGTTGCAAACCCGCCAGTTGACCAGCAGCGCCTATACCTACCTGTTGCGTGACATTCTGAGTAATATCTGGCACATATTGTCCGAGAGTTTCCAAGAGAGTGAAGCCTACAGCAGAAGCTGTCCCCAGGAGAATACCATCTAAAGGTTCCCAGATGCCTATGCGTTCCCGCCAAGGTGAAGACAATATTCTACCGATGGCAAACGCCCCTAGTACAGGCAATGCCTTGAGTAATTCCTCCATCAAGCCAGCGCCAAAAAACATCCGCACCAGTAACTCTGTAAAGGTGATAGATTCTTGGGATGAGGGCAAGTTTCCAGGCAAGACGGTGCGAAACACGAAGATAAATAAATCCAACAACGGACTAAGCAAAATCAGCATTGTACCCAGTGCCGCAGCCATTAGCACCCACCAAGGCTTCTGTTTACCGCAAAGTTGATAAACAA
>CAZZVG010000547.1:0-985 GCA_964657295.1 Iningainema sp.
CTCCAGCTGGGCCCGATAGATGAGAAATGTGGCTGACTCTTGCAGGGCACCATAGCAAGTCATTTGTCGCCGTGTATGAAACGGTAGGTTCCAAACTTTAGCGAAAATTTGCTGTTCAAACTCTGCATATTGCTCTTCTGTACGCTGACCTGAGCGAATTAAGTACTCACGAAAGGTAAGTCCATGCTTAGATTCCTCATAACCCCAATTCGCCTGAAACCAAGCGTGTCCAAAAATTGTCCGTGTGAGGTTAAAACCGTTTGCCGTATAGTCTGGAACGTACAACTCGACTCCGCAAAATGTTTCGACACAGATGGCTTTTTCTTTTGTATACTTTGCGGGATCAAGCTTTTCCCAAGGAATATCATGCATAGGATGCCAGCGTCGCTTGCGCTCGGCAACATCAAAGAATTCCATATAAGCACGGTACATTTTTTCCTTATATATCAATGAAGCGCCCATTTTGACCTCTTTTCTAGTATTTGATAATTTTTTATGCGACTGCCTTTGTATAGTGGCGAATCAAGTGAATAAAGCTTTTTATGGTGTCAATCTGAGCAAGTTCATCATCTGCAAATTGAATTCTTAACTTCTCTTCGATATATCCCGCCATCTCTAAGGCGATAATTGAACTGACACCAAATTCACCGAGAGTGCTATCAATTGTCAAAGCTTTTACTGCTGCCTGTTCAGGAGCAGCAAACTCAAAAGCTTCATTGAGGAGAGTTAAAATTTCATCGTTTGTCATTGTTTTTACTCTATTAAATAAAATTTGTAAAACTTAAGTATTAGTCAACCCGGCACAGGGCAATCTGGACAAGGGATTGGTAGCCTTTCTCAAAGGACATGACGCACGCACTCAAATATCGGTCGTACTCATCAAATTTCTTGTCTCCCCAAATCTGGCGAATCAGGGCTTCATGACTCCTGAGACGTCGCAACCACTCTGCTGTCGTTTTGGCATAATGCTCTCGTCGGGTTTTCA
>CAZZVG010000547.1:995-5112 GCA_964657295.1 Iningainema sp.
CACTTCCATGATTTCCCAGTAGGGGTTAACCGAGGCCACAATTGCTTCCAACCTTGGTGTGATTGCTCCAGGGAAAATGGTGGATGTCACCCAACTAATTTCCTGCACAATATGTCTATCTCGTGGTACTCGAAAGCCAATGACACTTTGCAGAGCAAACCAAGAACCAGGGTTCGTCCATTCCCAAGCTCGGCGGAAGTAGTCTCGATAAATCGATATATGTTCACCTGTGCGTGCCTGGTCTGGTGTAGCGATGTGTTCAAACATGCCGATGCTAACGATCGCATCAAACTTTTCCTTGGGCTGATAATCTTTATATGAGACACATTCTACAGACAAACCTGGAATGGCTTTAGCCTGAATTTCCGAGAATTGAGCGTGAGAAAGCGTAATACCCGTTACATCTTTCAACCCCATTTCCTGTGAAAAGAACTCTAAGACACCTCCCCAACCACAACCAATATCCAGTAACCGTTTATCTGGAGTAGCTCTCACCGATTCGTGGAACCATTTGAGCTTATTAAACTGGGCTGTTTCTAGATCATCTGTACCTTCAAACAGAGCGCAAGTATAGATCATGCGCTTATCTAGCCATAACCGGAAAAAATCATTAGAAACATCGTAAGAAACTGCGATTTCTGCTTGGGTAGACAATGTAAAATCCTCCAATTCATTGAATGCATCTGTTTATTTGGTCACTATGTCTATACAGACTTTTGTCTTAGACTAAGATGTGTTTGCAAAGCACTTTCTAAGAAGTTTTATTGTTGCTGACCTTGTTGCAACTTTTGAAACAGGGATTCAACTTCCGCTTCCAGATATCGGAATTTAGTTTTATGTTGAGGATTCACACTCCAATCTATAACGACATCCAAGCTTCCAGCTATAAATTCAGATCGACAAGCACTGCGCTGAATTTTGCCGCTAGAAGTTTTGGGGAGACTACCAGTTTTGAGCAGCAATACAGCATAAGCTTGTATATCGTGCTGTTCTGACACTGAACGCAGAATTGCTTTAATAACTTCATCAGCATTTAGCTTCCGAAGGTAATTCCGCTCTAGCTCTTGGACAATTACTAGTCTTTCTTGGTTATCGATGTCGAGGGAAAAGGCTGCTCCAGAGCCACGACGTAGTGCTGGGTGGCACTGTTCTACAGTTAGCTCTATATCCTGGGGATAATGATTGCGACCGAGGATGATAATCAAATCTTTGAGGCGACCAGTGATAAAAAGTTCACCTTCCTGCAAAAATCCTAAGTCACCTGTCCGCAAAAACGGACCTGACGCTCCTAACGTCGCTAACGCTTCGCTAACGCCTGTATCTGCAAGGTAGGCATGAAAAGTTTCTAAGGTTTGGGATGGTCGATTCCAATAGCCCTGAGCTACACTCGAACCGGATACCCATATTTCTCCTACTTGCTCAGGAGAGGAAAGAGTAAAGTCTTCGGGATCGACGATCGCAATTTTCTGATCTAACCAGGTTCTACCACAGCCGACAATCGCTCGGTCGTTTTCTTGCTGATTAGTCACAGTTACTACCCGATTCTTTTCTAAGTCTGCTCCCTTAACTAGGCGAATAATCGGCACTTCTGATTTCAAACCCCCAGACACAATTAAAGTTGTCTCAGCCATCCCATAGCAGGGGTAAAATGCTTCAGGGCGAAAGCCACAAGATTCAAAAGTATCGACAAAACACTCTAGTGTCTTGGCTCGGATGGGTTCGGCTCCAGTGAAAGCAACATTCCAACTACTCAAATCAAGAGTTGCTTTCTGTTCAGGAGTAATCTGGCGAACACAAAGGTCATACGCAAAATCAGGGCTCCCGCTCGTTGTAGCCTTGTAGCGAGAAATCGCCTGCAACCAGCGCAACGGCTTCTTGACAAAGGCTGTTGGCGACATCAATGTGACCGGAAAGCCGCCATAGAGAGGCTGTAATATTCCCCCTATTAATCCCATATCGTGGTATGGTGGCAACCAAATTACACCATGACTGTGGGAATTATGCCCAAAACATTTATAAATCAGATCCGAATTGTGTAGTAAATTGCCATGACTGACCATTACCCCTTTTGGTGTTCCGGTAGAGCCGGAAGTGTACTGAAGAAAAGCTAGTGTGTCGCTATTAATGTGTGGCTGTTGCCATTTCTGGATGGAATCGTTAGCAATAGTGTCAGTAGCTAGCCACTGCAAACCTACCAAATCTGGATTCTGGCTAAATTGCCCCTGTATATTAGTCAAGATGGAGGTAGTAGTAAGAGCAACTTTTGCCTGTGCATCTGTCACAATTGCCTGTAGCCGAGGCAAAGGTTTATTGGGTCTAGGTGGATAAGCAGGAACAGCCACGACACCAGCATATAAACAGGCAAAAAAGGCAATAATATATTCCAGACCCGGTTGGTAAAGAAGTAGTGCCCGTTCACCTCTCTGGCCTAGAAACTGTAGATATGCTGCAATATTCCGTGATTGCATATCTAACTCTTGATAAGTTATGCTTACTTCTTCTTTCTCCCCATCCACTAGAAACGTATAAGCAGTTTGCTGAGGCTGATAGATAGCTCTATAGCGTAGTAGATCAACTACAGTTGCAAAATTAGTTGGGGTGTCTGTTGAATCATATAATATATGATTGGTCATACCACTCTCCTTTGCTACTATTCAGCTATAGCACTTCTGAATAAGTTACAAACAAAATACATATTATTAGACTCATGCCTAAATGAAAAATGTATATGCTAAAGGGATTTCAGGAATTATAGGGGAATGTGCGCTCACTAGACTAGATATACGCAAGAATAGGGCTTTGAGCATAAATTATGCCTAACTTATTGCTTTAGAGGCAAAAATATCGCTGGAAATAAAATTTCTTTTTTACCGAACAATTTAAATTGTTTTTCTCCTTTGTAATTAAGTAAAGTTATTGACTTCGAGTTTGAACTTCAAAAAAGATGAATTATCATGTCTCAACAACTTTTGAACGTATACAAAGCCTATGCTGATTGGAAGGTAATCAAGTTAATAGCTTTATCTTAGCCATTCATTCTTGCTATAAGCATCTATAGAACGTCTTGTCTTTTGTCTCAACGAAAGTAGTAGTTGGGCCACAACTTTCGTTGAGATCGTTACCTTCGGGAACGATAAAAACATGGCGGTTTGCGAGTATTGACAGTATTTTTGAAGAAAATTATTGTGTGACGATTGTCTTATGCTGTCTTCTTTCAAATTCCAGCACAATCCATTCCGCTTTCTGGTGTATACCGAGTGGGTCATGCTTGCAAGCTGCGGTTTCTTAGCTGTATTAGAAGCGATCGCTGGGCGGCGGTTGCCTCTCCAACACATTTCCGTATTGGTTTTGCTTTGTGTCATGGGGTGGGTGCTGCCAACAGGCAAATCGCCCGTCAAAATCCTTTATACATCTGTTGAAATTGGTTTAATTTTCTACGGAACAGCCCTGGGATATCTCCATATTTTACCGACGCTGTACTTGATTGTATTTATTCGCAGTTGCTTCATATTCAGTAGGATCGGACGTTGGGTAATTGGCGGAATCTTGCTCGTGCTGTTTTTGGAGCATCAGACCATCTACGTGCAGAAGATGACAGTACTCCTGCCGCGACTGGAGGAGCAGTTTTGGATGCACCTGGTTGCAGAAACGCTAATGTTTGGGTTGGGGCTGTTCCTAGTGCTAATGCTGGTGAATACGCTGTTGTCTGAACGTCAGGCCCAGGAGGAACTGGCGACAATGCATCAGCAACTTCGGCAGTATGCCTTCCAGGCAGAAGAGTTAGCAACTGTCCAGGAGCGGAATCGGATTGCTCGTGATATTCATGATTCTCTTGCAACAGCAGCCAGAGCGGGCAGAACCCTTTGTGCAGCAGGCTCGACGATTGGGCGTGACGGCCATGCAAGAAGTGCGAAAATCGGTGCAGGCATTGCGCCAAGAAAATCGAGATGAGCAGTCTTTGACTGAGATGATCGCTGCTGTGGTCGATGATTTTCGGCAGGGAACTGGCATTGAAACGCAAATGGTGATAAGAGGACAAACAGCAGGAAGAGATAATGCCTCGGTGTCCACTGCGATCGTGAATGCATTATACCGAATTGTTCAAGAGGCGCTAACC
>CAZZVG010000548.1:0-5110 GCA_964657295.1 Iningainema sp.
CCCCAGTGGTGTATTCCAATACTCATCAACTCTGTCTGCCATTTCTAACACATCGGTCAACCAGATGCAGAACTGGCGAAAGAAAAGCTCCGCATTTGTCAAGGCAGCTTTCTCAAACAACTGAAAATCAAGAAAGGCAACTCTCTTCCCAGTATTAACCGCAGCTTCAATTGTGCGAATTAATAGCGAACTCTTACCGACTTGCCTCGGTCCCTTAATCGCAATGGTCACTCCCCGTTGTACGATTGTTTTCAATGCGATCGCATCCGATGGACGTTCCACATAAAAAGCTGATTCGTTGTCCATCGTCCCTTCTGGCATTTCCAGCGAAATCGGTTGTGCTGAAGGAAAAGGCTGAGGTAATTGTACCGCTTCCCTTTTCTGGAGTAGATTAGCCTTGAGTTGCTCCCCAAGACTCAATTCACCACCATCCACAGCCTGTCTCAACTCTTCTATCAAGCGTGGCGTATCCTGATCGCCTTCCCAGAAAGCCCAGTTAATCTGATTAAGGTAGGCACTCAGAGGATACTGAAACGGCTCTCGATATCCTAAACGCACAGGGAGAATAACGGGATGCCCAGACTGCAATTGCGCTGTTGTATGCGCTATGCGGATTTCTTGCTCCACCATCTCACTATTCACCGAGTGAGCCGAAAGGAAGACAATGAGGAAATCTGCTTGACAAACTTCTTCTTCTATGCGTCTAGCCCAAAGAGTCCCTACCTGCATTTTCTGGTCGATAAAAACTTCGTGCTGCTGCGAAAGTGCCTGATAAACTTGCAGAGCAACTGGTTCATCTGGCTCGGCGTTGCGTTTGTAGCTGATAAAAATCCGCTTACGTGCCTTGACATCAGGCTCAACTTGTTGGTTTAATGAATGAAAAGGCTGTTTTTTACTAAGTACTGGTGTCTGGTGTTCTTTTAAACCAATAATCTGTGATTTGCCAAGCTCAAAAGCAAATTCAACTCCCTCGCCAGCGCCTAATGCATCGTAAAACGCCACAGCAAAATTAATAGCTGCTTTATCCCCAATCTGCCGATTCATGCCAATCACATAATTGATGTGTTGGCCAATTGCATTTGCTTGCACTTCTGAGTAACAAGCGTTCAGCAGCACACACTCAACTCCCTTTGTGGCAAACAGCTTAAACAGACTCGAAAGTGCATCTGCTTGCAGAAACGCTGTCTCCCCTGTATCATCCTCCAAAACAATCCCATCTTCCCCGGCACCATGTCCGCAAAAGTGAACAATGTGGGGTTGAGTATCCAAGATGGCACGGTAAAAATCTCTTTGACGCACTGCCCACTTCTGCTCTAACTTGAAATGCTCCCGCCCAGAAGCTCGTCGCAATCCCTCATCAATCTCGCGTACCTCTTGATCCAGTTGTAACTGATTCGTATTTCTTGGATTCGCCGCTAGGAGCAAAATTGTTTTGACATGCGTGTTATTACTCATCAGAGAGCCTAAGGGAACTGTGAGAATTTAATGCCTTGATAAATTGAACAAAATATGCTATTGACCGAATGACATTCAAATAACTCTTTTACTTAATTCTATAGATAAAACTAAGAGTGACTTATGCAGCAATCAACGAATTATTAGCTAAATATCAAAGCAAAATATTCCTGCCATGCGTGAATACTGAACCCCACCCCCAACCCCTCCCCCTTCGGGGGAGGGGTTGGGGGTGGGGTTCTTTTCCACATGAGTGACTCACACGAACCGCTCTTACAAAACCTTGTGAGTGTGAGAATGTTGTTTAATGTTGTCTTCCTTGGTAACAACTCGTTTGACGTTTAGCACTCGCTTGCGTTCTGTAGAATATGTGAAATCATTGTATGTTGTACCTAGAGGGATCAGGGATTGGGCTTGTACACGACGCTTGTAGGTACGAGCAGCAGCCATCGCTCGTTGGGCAAATTCATCAGCAAACTGGGCTAACTCTGGGAACCCAGGTGGCATTTGGGGATCGTTACCATCTAGCACAGATCCTAACGTTGTTGCCTGGGCAAATTTATAAGATGTCGGAATTCCTTTAACAAGAGCTTCTAGAGATGCAGAGGGAATAGGTTCAATCACCTCAACTGGATGCACTTCTCCATCTTCTTTGACAAAGCAAGTCGCTAAGCCGATAACTATATAATCATCCGGTGTGACATCGAGAGCATTAGTATCAGAATTTGCGCTTGTCATAAGAAAATATTATCAAACTTTGACAGTTGATCAAAAACGTCTGCATTCCTTGTGGCATTTTAGCAAGTTTGTGATCAAAAGCGATCAAAAAGTAGATTGTTGATGGGATGAGCCAAGGCGCGTAGTCGTGAAATAAATCCGCGCATTAGATAACTTTTTCGGGAATTCGACTTGAGGACAATGTATTAACCATTGAAATTCAACGCTTGGTTGAGTCAACAATCTCCTAACTCAGTACAAACACTGATATGATTTGCCAGGGCAATGGTATAAACTAATAAAACATTCAGTATTGACCCAAGTAGATGCCCTCGAAACGGTTATCTGAGTTACAACCTTCGCCCTTTTTACCCATGCTCAAGTACTCACTTACAGACACCTGAACAAGTGACACAGAGGCAAAGTCACCAGCTTAAAAACAATATAAGTTTATCTCATAGAGCAGCAGCTCAAGCAGGATGATATGAAGAGTCACTCATTTTTTGCATCTGGTGACGATAATAATTACCGTTACCAATTAGCTGTAGATAAAACAAGCAAATCTCAACAGAAAGCATACAGTAGTGGTAATGTTGCGTCCTTAGATAGCAGCTTGCGCTCTTATGCTTTAAAGTCAGCGCAACAAGGAGATTTCACAGAAGCGATCGCGCTTTTAAGCCAATTAATCTATCGTCATCCCCAGAATGCCATAGATTATAACAACAGAGGGTTGATTTATTTTCAAAGTGGTGAAAAGCAAAAAGCGTTTTGCGACTACAACACTGCCCTAAGACTTAATCCTAGTTTAGCTAGTGCTTATAACAATCGGGCAAATTATTACGCAGCTTGTGGGGAATTGGCAGCAGCCCTCGTTGATTACGAGCGAGCTATAGACTTAAATCCCAGCCATGTACGAGCATGGATTAACAAGGGCATTACCTTGCGTGATTTGGGGCAATATGAGGAAGCTATTGAGAATTTTGAGGTAGCACTGCTTTTTGGGCAACTAGAAGGCCATATTTTAGCGGAGCAAGGCAGAACCTATCATATGTGGGGTGACTGGAATTGCGCGATCGCTAATTACCGCCGCTCCCTTGAGCATCTCCCTTCAAATGGTAGTAAAAAGGACATTCCCGGTTTGCGCTTGCGTGTACAAGTTGAAAATTGGTTAGACGATTTGCTGTGCCCGCAACATTAAATGGATGGGTAGAAAATCGGTTTGTTTAAAAAAAGCTCAAAGCCTTGATGAACAAGTACCATTTGCCCCGAGCAAACTTGGGATGATTTCACGTTTTCATCACGCAATCAGGATTGAGCAAGGTATACTCTCTCCTGCGCGTCTGACTGAACACATACTAAGTACAATTCGTCAGGACACGGTCGAGGAATATCTTTGAAAATCTCTGTCCGCTCAGGAGCAGAGACTCGCGCATACTTTTCAGTGCTAATATCCTGAAGGTTGCCCCATTTTTGCTTCGTGTGAGACTCTTAACCGGAAGTAGATTTTTATGTCTTGTCTGACATTTTTACTGTATCACAAATTGCATTATTCGCGTTGATGATTCATCAAAATCTTTTCACTCAGGCATAAATGCCTTCAAACGTTTTGATCCCTGTCCTAAAGAACAGGGTTTTCAACGGGCATTCTTATAATCGTAGTTGCGATCGAGCGCTAAAGCGCAACTACGAACGATAGACATTATTTTCATGTCGTCACGAACTTGTGCAATCCTGTACTAAGTACAAGTCGGAATCAATTTAGCTATGGTCGTTCAACTCCTGTCGTATCCTTTGGGAAGACGACTTGGCGTTGATTGGGATCAAATCGGTAGCCTTGTTCTTGCATAATACTTTTAGCTTGACGCGGATCAAAGTCACGGCTAAATTCTGCGTACAAGCCATTAACACGACTTTCCATTAGCTTGACTTCTGTACGAATTTCTCGTAGCTTTTCTTGTTGTAACCAGTGGTAAGGCAAAAGTTGCGCCAAGGTCGATGCGGCGGCTGCGGATATCACAAGGTTAACTGCTATCTTTGCTGTTGTTTCCAGTGCCATCACTTGGTAAGAGCGTTGGCGGAGATGCCGTTTTCGTCGAGAAGCAACCCGGCGTTTTGGTATCGGCTGTACCGGAGGTTTGGACGGTTGAATCGCGTTCATGGTAAGGACAATATTCTCGCTCTGATTAAAAATTCTCCGGAAAACCTCGTTTTAAAAAAAACGGGGAGAAAACGTCTTGCACAGTTTGCACCTTTTATGGTATTTTTGTACTATAGTGGTAGAAATACCTCTCACAAAACCTAGTAGTCTAACCGACCGAATAAAGTCAGGAATGTTGATTGTTATCTGCTAACTGTCAACGAAATATTGCCTATTTTAAAAACCGCGTTCGGCGATCGCTTCCTTCGTGTCTTAATAGGACAAGCAATCACCTGCCGCTTGGTGCATAAAAGGCACATAGACACCAGGCAAAGGAGGTAGCACTTGCTTGGGTTTCCACATGCTGGAGACTACGCTCAGTGTAGTGGATAGCGTTAGCTAAGCGCTGCTCTTTCAAGTCTTCTCATTCAGGGAACGGCGATCGCGAATGAGCTTCACCTGCAAGGCTTGCTCGCTCTTGGCATTCCCTTTACAAGGTAGGGGTTCCCGTAGGATAGACTGGAAAAAACAGGCAATCTCATCCCGGTAAGGGAGTAAGTTGCTACACAGTAATACTTAATATTTGCTCAGCAGTGTGAATGAAGAAGAATACAGGAGTCAGGAGTCAGGAGTCAGAATAAGAAACTGAAGAGGATTCTGACCTCTCCCAATTAAGTTTCTTCCAATTCTTATTTCTTCTGACTTCTGACTCCTGTATTCTTTTTGATAACACACCGACAAACAGTTCCTCTACGCAGTTTATAAACTTATTTAGCTGCCATATTACTGCATTTTTTACCT
>CAZZVG010000549.1:0-5102 GCA_964657295.1 Iningainema sp.
AAAGATGCGATCGCCACGTATTAAGCTTACTGTTACTTTCCTACTTAGCAGTCCTAAATCATTCGTGAACAACAAGATCCCCGACAACTCTTACGAAGTCGGGGATCTGTGTCTTCACCTGCACAGTTGAAGCTAAGCCGCACCTAGCTTAATTTAAGATGCATTTGCCCTGCCTACTTTAATGACTGTATCAATCCACCGATGACACTTGAAAATATGTATCTTAGATGTGTTTTAGCTTACAATAACTAGCAGCTAAATACATTACAGTAAAAATATAAATTAAGCAAAAAAATCAGTGATAAAAGCTATATAATTAGGTAGCTGTTGAAAACCTAATATTAGGGAGCAATTTGATGAACGACGTATTTAACGTTCTTAAAAAAGCAGTTTTATTAACTGTAGGCACGGTAAGCTTGGTTATCGGCGTTGTGGGAGTTGTTCTCCCCTTAGTGCCAGGGACACCATTTCTAATTTTGGCGGCAATCTGTTTTGGGGCGTTGGTAGCTTAGGATATCAATTTATAGCGCTTTCTCTAGCTTTGAGTTGAAAAAGTGTTGAGTTTTGAGTAATGAAGTAAAAACTAACTACTAAAATCGGCCATCGATTCCCTTGCGCTCATTTAACTCAAAACTCAGCACAGCAGTATTCATAATTGTTTTTTATGAATTTGATAATAAAAAACATTTGCTTTTATCAAAGCCAGCGCATATATTGAAATCAAGACTTCCTTAATCAGGAAATAACATTTATCCAAACTTGCAGAAAAATTGAGGCGGCGATGAATAAGGACCTTGCAAATATAGATTATAAAATTGTTCATACAACTCCAGGACGCATCCGCATTAGTGTTCCCCGGTTGAAAAATGATTTTGAATGCGCCAGTCAAATTGAAAAATTGCTTAATTCTCTTAATTATGTTGTTAGGGTGCGGCTCAACCTTGTCACCTCCTCAATCGCAATTCGCTATGAAGCCAGTGCTATTACAGATCAAGCTGTTGTTGAACAGATTGCCAATTGTTTTAGGCAAGTGATGCCAACAAATATCTACCAGTACAATCAAAAGCAATTTAAAGCCCTTGATAAAAAAGTAGAAACGGAAGAAGGACTAATCGGTTTTCACGGAGGTGAGGTTGCTGGTGAGGTTGTTGGTGAAATAGTTGGTGGGGTTCTTGGTGAACTCTTACTAGGACCAATTGGAGCTACTATTGCCTCAGAAGTTATGGGAAGAGCAGGGGGATTAATCGGAGAATCGGTTAGTCAGGAAGTGGCTGATGTTATGGGACTCTTACAACATTTAGAGTGCCAAACGACAAAGAAGATGATGCCGCTTCCATCTGAGTTACACCAGCCTGAAACAAGGGGCTTAACCGTATTTCATTTGGCAAAGTTGTGGCAGACTTCAACTAGCATCATTAGCGCTGAGGCGGATAAAGGGGTTATGACTTTCGAGCGCTGGAGTCAAGAAAAGTATAGTATCCAGTGGACTTTTGTACTGTCTGATCCGGCAAACTCAAATTCGGAAAAGCTGTTTTTTCCCGCCTGACTGTTAAAGTTTTTCTGCGTCGTTGAATCTGGCGTGAACCTCATCAACTTCTTGTTGCATTCCCCTGACAAGTCTGGGAGAACGGAAACTTTGCTTAAAAAACCAGCCACAAGTGATAATTATGTAGATCACGAATAGCCAGGGAAAGGCATTGTAAGGAGCTTCAGGAGGTGGGAAAAGCTTACTGCCGGGAATTCCCACACTACCCAAAATCGGAATCATCATAAATGCTACTGCCAGCACACTGAAAACCACGTCGAAAGTTTTGAGTTTTCTAATGTTGTGCAGGTAAATTGGCGCAGCAACGGAAATCAGCACATACACCGTTAAAAATCCATAGCTAGAAATTGCTCCCAAATAACCCATACTCTCGAATAGTGGAACGCGGAAGAAAGCCATCACCGTCGGCACGAGAAATGTAAGGATGGAACACATTGTTACAGCAATGTAGGGTGTGTGATTAGATGAATGTGCTACACCCAGCTGGGAATTAAATAAACCGTGACGTGCCATCATAAAGAATATCCTAGCTGCTGGGTTGATACAGCCAAGCACACAAGCAAAGAAGCTAAACAAGGCACAAAATGCCACTATTTCGCCTAAGAAACTTACTCCCACTTGTTGGGATAAAAAACCGAGAGGTTCTTGAGTTTTAGCAATGGACGCTCCAGTACCGCTAAATCCCAATACCTCAATATAGGTTGTCAAAATGAAGAATGTACCAGCCAGGATCGTACTCCCCATTAAAGCTCTGGGGATTGTTTTCAATGGGTTTTTCGCTTCATCACCCAAGCTAGTAGCACTTTCAAACCCAGAAAAGCCAAACATGACTAGCACAAGTCCCGTTGCCACGCTACCTGGAGTGACACCTTGTAAAGTTAATTGCGGCATATCCAGGGCAAAACCCTTGTGCGCCCAGATGATGATGCACAAAATTGAAATTAAGAGAAGGGATACTCCCTCCATCCACAGCATAGCTACAGCACTTAGCTGGATATCTTTATAAGCTGCATACCAGGCAATCCCAGCACCGATTGCTAACAGGGTAATGCTGCTCGGATGGATGCTTAAATGACCGATTAAAGTGCCGCTGAAGTTGGCAAAACCGCACAAAGTAGACATCCCTGTAAATAAATAAGCCAGCACTAAACTCCAACCGCAGATTACACCCGCTGTGGGACCTAAACCTTTGACAATGTAAGAGTAGAGTGAACCAGGAGAAGCCGAGCGACTAGCAAATTGATTGATGTTGATGCTGACAAAAACTAGCCCAATCAAGCCGATGAGAAAACTTAACCAGGTGCCGTTTCCGGAAAGGGCAATAATTAAGCCGATGTTAGATGCGGGGATTGTGGTGGGTGCAATCACAGCAAAGGATTGCGCGACGACTTCCCCGAAGGAAAGGCAGTCTGGTTTTAAGCCATGAGCGCTTTGAGGCGATTCTGTTTCTCTGATCATGTTACAATTTTTAAAGTTGGTAAAATCACATAAATTCGCAATAAATGGTATATTGGAAAGTCTGCGTTTTACCATTTTTGATTTCAGCGCAATTTATACTTCTGAATCATCTATGGTCGAGAGGTGGGGGTAACGAAGATGCCTTCAGAAGCAGTTTTATTTAACTGACTTTCCGGAAGGGAAATTTGATCTAAATCACCATGCAGTCGCTGTTCAGCTTCAGAGAGTGCGCTTTGATCTAGAGAACTGCTGAGAGGGGTAATACCGCCTGGACCTAACAACGGACGCAAACCGTTTATTTCAGCGAGGATGGCTGAACCATTGTTAATAATGATTGCCAAAACAGGATCGAGGGCAAATAAAACGCCTGAGAGGGCGGCACCGATGTTGGGAGCTGCGACTATGACAACGTTTTGCCAGATAATTTCCATCGCCTGTTTGGCAATCTTAATCGCATAAATCAAACCCTGCAGATTATCTTCCATCAGTACGATATCGGCGGTTTCTCTGGCAATATCGGTTGCTCCGGCAAAGGAAATTGATACATCTGCATAGGCGAGGGCTGCTGAGTCGTTAATGCCATCGCCGCAGAAGGCGACAGTTTTGCCGGTGTCGTGGAGTGCTTTGACTACTTCAACTTTGCGCTCTGGGAAGGCTTCTGCATAGATGTTGTTGGGTTCTATGTCTAAGTCTTTGGCGATCGCTTGAGCAACTCGCGTTACATCCCCACTCAGCATATACGAGCTGATGCCTTGCTCCCGAAGTTCTTGTATGACACCTTTACTCTCAGTCCGAAGAGGATCGCTATATATAATAACACCCAAAAGTTTTCCACTCTTAGCTACATACACCAGGGAGTTACTACCCGATTTAATATTTGGGTATTGCTTGTCTAAAAAGTTTAAGGGGATGTTTTCTTGCTGCATCAAGCGGTGACTGCCTACAAGAATTCGCTCATTCTTGATGTCGCAGACTATACCCAAACCGACTTTGTAATCCCAGGATTCGCAGTTGTAAAGCTGTATACCCTCGTTTTGGGCATGACGGACGATCGCCTCAGCGACTGGATGCGTTAACCCTTGCTCGGCTGAGGCTGCTAGCGCTAGCAATTCCCGCTCTGATGTGCCGGCTTTGGTGAGTTTCACGCCTGTTATTTTGGCGTGTCCTTGAGTGAGAGTGCCTGTTTTATCAAACACAACTGTGTCTACCCGTGCGAGAATTTCAATGGCTCGACCGCTGCGGATAAAGACTCCATTGCGGGCTGCATAAGTCAGGGCAGAGAGAATTGTCGTTGGTACCGATACCCGAATGCCAGTACCCACGTCGAGGGTTAAAAGAGCGATCGCTCGACCGAGATCCCCTGTTACCAAACCTACACCTGTCCCCACTAATAGGGTAGGAACGACTGCTTTGTTGGCAATGGTGGCTGCATAGTTCTCCACCCTGGTGTCATGCACGGGAGCGGATTCCATCAGCGATACAATCACGCCTGCGCGGGTGTTGTTACCCGTCCGCTCAACGAGGATGGACAAATTGCCATTTACCAGCAAAGTTGAGGCAAAAACTTCATCTCCCTCACAGCGAGTCACGGGTACTGACTCACCGGTGAGTTTGCATTGGTCAATTAACCCAGTACCTCGCAGTATATGACCATCTACGGGGATCAGATCACCAGGATAGACGATGACGTGATCTCCTTCGACAACATCTCTGACAGGAATCTGCACTTCCTTACCGTCACGTTCTACCAGAGCATACTTACCTAAACAGTCGAGCAAATCGAGGGTTGTTCGTTGGCTACTACGCGCTGTCATGTCGCGAATGACTTCACTTCCCTCAATCAGAGTTAACATAAAAGCCGGCGCAAAGTAAGTACCCCGGAAGGTGTGTAAACTGATTGTCAGAGCATCAAGAAAGTCGATGTTGAGTTGCTGCTCTTGCTCGATGGCTTCCCAGGCTCGCTGGAATACCGGTACTGCTGCGAAGAATATCGCACCTGTAATCAAAACACCAGGGAATGGTAAGCCAATGATAGCGCCAAAGCTCAGTGCCATACTGACCAAAGATGGACCTAGCCGTTCCCAGTAGTTAATTTCAT